>QHXG01000338.1 GCA_003222845.1 Acidobacteriota bacterium
CCATCAACCGCGAGATACGCCGTGCCGGCATCGTAGTGCGATGGCTCGATGCGCGCGACGTGATAAAGCTCGCTCGCTTTATCAGCTAACACGGGAACGTTCTTCGCAACGTTCGTCCAGGTCGCGCCGCTGTCGCGACTAAGTTGCACATTTCCGTCATCAGTTCCGGCCCACAGGATGCCGGGAACCATCGGCGATTCGGCAACTGTGACCACATAACCGTAACTGGTATAGCCGTCGTTCTTAGAAGCCATCGGGTCGCTGCCTTTAACGCCCATGATCGAGAGCGTGTTGCGATCGATGTGTTTCGTTAGATCCGTTGTGGCTGTCCAGGTGTCGCCCCGGTCGAGCGATTTGAAAAGCCGATTGCCTCCGGCATACAGCAATCGAGGATTGTGCGGCGACACCACGAGCGGCGTGTTCCAATAGAACCGGTACTGTTCGTTTTCCGCCGGCGCGGGGACTACGTTTGACGTCGCGAGGTTAGCTCCGCCGAAACCGCCGCCGCCACCACCTGCGGCGATGAGTGCCGCCAGCGCCGCTTGCGGATCTTGAGCTGCGGCGTTAGCCGTATCGGCCGCTGCCGGTGCATCTCCGCCACTGCGCCGACCACCGCCGCCTTGACCGCGTCCGCCACCGCCACCGCGACGGAGTGCAGTGCGCGGTCGAATCATCTGCGAGCGGCCGGTGCGAAGATCGATCCGAGTCATGTTGCCGTTCTGCGACTCGGAATAAAGGATGTAGGGATCAGAAGGATCTGCCTGAGCATAGAAGCCGTCGCCACCGCCAATGCGGAACCAGTCGGCATTAGTAATGCCCGCATTGCTGCGCGTCTGGCTGGGCCCTGCCCAAGAGCCGTTATCCTGCAAGCCGCCGTAAACGTAATACGGTTTGCGCATGTCTGCCGCGACCGCATAAAACTGCGCCGCCACAAACGTGTTGACGAATTCCCACGTGTCACCCTGATCATAGCTCACATCCAGGCCACCATCATTTCCGATGCGCAGGTGTTTGCCGTTCTTTGGATCGATCCAGATCGCGTGATGATCGCTGTGCGCGATTCCCGGTTGCAGCGATTTGAAAGTCTTGCCACCATCGGTTGATCTGCTGAAGTTGAGCCCGCCAACGAAGACGTTCTCAGGATTACCGGGATCGACGCGAATCTGGCTGTAATACATGGGCCTATTGTTCTCGGTGCAGTTGTTCGCGCTGAAGCAACTGGCGACCACGCGCCAGGTTTTGCCTTTATCGTCCGAGCGCCAAACGCCTGACTTCTTGGGATCGGGCTGCGTGGGTGTGGGTGATGCCGTGGCAGCCGCGCCGGGAGAAGGCGTGGGCGTCGGGCTTGCTCCCCCCTGACCTCCACTGACTACTTGTTCTTCACCGCCGGTACCGGTGCTGGCGCCAACTTCAATCTGCGCATAGACGACATTCGGATTCGACTGGCAGACATCGATCCCAATGCGACCCAGAAGACCTTCCGGCAATCCATTTCCCTGCAGCCTGGTCCATGTCTTTCCGGCGTCGACGGTTTTCCAGATTCCCGACCCGAGCCCGCCACCATTGAAGCCCCAGGAAGTTCGGCGACGCTGATAAGAAGCCGCGTAGAGCGTCTTACTGTCGGAGCGGTCCATTACCAGATCGGTAAAGCCGGTATCTTCGTCGATGAATTTTGATTGGCTCCAGGTCTTGCCGCCATCGGAGGTCTTGTAAATGCCTCGCTCTTTGTTGGGGCCAAACAAATGGCCGAGCACGGCAACGTAGACTACATTCGGATCTTTTGGATCGATGACGATACGCGCGATCGTCTGCGAGTTCTCGAGACCCATCTTGGTAAAGGTTTTGCCTGCATCCGTCGACTTGTAGATGCCGTCTCCAAAACTCGAACTCTGGCGATTGTTCGCCTCGCCGGTTCCCACCCAGACGATATCTGGGTTCGATGGCGCGATCGCTATGTCGCCAGTCGACGCCGTCGAATACGTATCGAAAATCGGCGTGAAGGTCGTGCCATTATTCGTCGTCTTATAGACGCCACCAGTGGCCAAACCGACATAATAAATGTAAGGATTGCCCTCGACGGCGGCGATGTCATCAATACGCCCTCCCATGCTCGCAGGACCGATGCCGCGAAACACTAAGCGCTTGAGCATCGGATCATCTGACCAATTGATTGGCGTAGGCGTTGGGCTTGGCGCCGGAACCGCCGCTCTTTGGGTCTGGGGCGCCGGAGTTTGCGAAGCGTTTGGATTTTGGGCGTTGACAGCGAGCGTGCCCAGCACCAAAGCGGCCGCTCCGACCAATAACCACTTCCATTCGCGAATAGCACGAAACGTTTCTCTCATTGGGGAACTTCCTTTCGGTTGAGTTGTGTTGCTAAAGATACCGCAGACGCGTGGACTGCT
Organism: Acidobacteriota bacterium; assembly: GCA_003222845.1. Taxonomy (GTDB): domain Bacteria; phylum Acidobacteriota; class Blastocatellia; order Pyrinomonadales; family Pyrinomonadaceae; genus UBA11740. The sequence continues at coordinate 2,403 of QHXG01000338.1, forward strand.
GATGTGAATACCTAGAATTACGAAAACGCACGAACGGTCTAATTGGTTACAACGGACCGCCAAAACTGTCGGGCTATGGCGAAGACTTTTAGCTCATCGAGTGGGGTTTAGTCAATTCGACTCCTGAGGAATCCCGGAATCAGCGATCCGATTTCATGATCTAAATCACTACACAGTGACTATGATTGCTGTTCTTAGCAAATTTTTCCTGTTGACATTCCGCTCAATAGATAATAAACATTCGTTGAAAGGAGTTATCCCCGAATGACTTACGTTGTTGTTGAACCGTGTATTGACTGCAAGTACACCGACTGCGCCGCGGTTTGTCCCGTTGAGGCTTTTCATGAATTGCCCGATCGTCTTTATATTAACGCCGACACTTGCATCGATTGCGATGCCTGCGTTCCCGAATGTCCGGTCGAAGCGATCTTCGCCGACAGTAATGTGCCCGAACAATACGCGCACTGGACGCAGATTAATATTGACGAAGCGCCAAACTATCCGGTGATCAGCCAGAAGATTCCCGCGCTGCACGGACCCGCATGTACGGGGCCGGCAGAGTGACTTTCAGAAGCTTTTCGAACCAGAATCTTCAAACTCGCGCAAAACACGTTGGGCTTCCTCCGAGAGGTACTCATGCGCCTGTCGCTGGAGCGCAATGTGGGCCATTGATGCGTCGACAGGATCGCGAAGTAAGGCAGCCAGCAGGCGCGCAGGCATTTGCGTCAGGGCTTCGTGCGCCAGAGCGCGCACCACGACACTATTTGATCGCGCGAGTTCACAAATTTCCGTGGGGGCGAGACGCTCAGGCAAAATCCCGGCGAGTTCATCAACTCGCGCATAGTCCTTTCGTTCGTGCGCGCGCTGAATCAGTTGGGCGAAGACTTCAGCAGACTGAGTCTGCTGGGCCAGCACCGTCGCGCAGGCGTCCGCCAAGCGCCGGGCGCGGTGGGATGGCTCGTCAGCAGTGGGCCTTTCGGCTTCGTTCGCGCGCGCGTCAAGCGCTGCCAGCAGGCGGCTCAGCTCGTAATCGGCTCGCGGATCGTACTGAAGCGAACGAGCCACCTGCACCGCCGAGCCACTGGCCGCCGACCGCCAGGCTCGTTCCATGAGGTTGCGCGTAGTCGACCGCAGATCGTTCCAGACGCTCGCAACCTTTGGTCCAAAATCTTCAATCATCATCGATTACTTTGTTTCCGTATCCTTCGCTTAAGTTTGCCGGGACCCTCCGTCGCTAATTGTACTACACGCGCTACAACAAATCGTGCAATGCTGCTAAGCTTTCTTCGAGTTTAACCGGCTCACCGTTTAGATTGGGGACTTGTCCCCGCATTCTAAAAGCAGCGAGATTTCGCAGGTCTATTTCGTTTGTAACATCGTGGAATACGACTCTTGTTCATTGATCCAGAGGTTTCTGACCATGCCCATAAGCGAACAGTTACTTGAGATTCTGGTTTGTCCCGCGTGCCGTGCCAAGGTTGAATTGAAACCCGACGGCAGCGGCTTGAAATGCGTCGAATGCAAACGTGTCTATCCCATTCGCGATGACATACCCGTGATGCTAATCGACGAAGCGAAGATCGAAGCTGAAGAGTGATGCGGTAAGCACTCTTCCAGCGTGCTGTCTATGAGAATATGAATAAGACGGCCAAGCTGGAAGCGTGCGTACCCAGGAAAACTGATGAACAGCCTGCGGGAAATAATTGAGTCGTCGCCAAGCGTGCGCCATCTCGCCTTCACTACCGAACGCGAGAATGACGAACCGCAACCGCTCGGGCCGGCGCGCTGGGATTGGTCGAGCGTGCAACGCGTGCTGGTGGTGCGTCTGCGTTCGATTGGCGACGCAGTGCTGACTACGCCTTCATTGTTCGCGTTGCGCCGGTTTTTGCCGCACGCTCAAATCGATATTCTCCTGGAAGATTGGGTCGCGCCGGTGCTCGACGGTTCAGACTTGATTGATCGAGTCGTTATCGCGCCGCGCGACGGTACGTCTGCGCGCGCGCGTGTCGCTCGCGAACTTCGGGCGGAGCAGTATGATGTGGTTTACAATTTGCACGGCGGAACTACTGCGACACTTTTTACGCGCGCCACGGGTGCGAACCATAGGGTTGGATTTGGGGATTATCAATACGCCCGATTGCATAATCATGTCGCGCCCACGGCTCGGGAAATTTGGCGACGGCCTACTCTGCATTCCGTCGAACAACAATTGGCTTTGATTGGGTGGACGGGCGTTCCGGTGAGCGATCGACCAGCAACGCGTGTGACCATAACTGAGGAAGCAGTTGCGAATGTTTCCGAGAAACTTCGCTTGGCGGGATTTGAAGTTGAAAAGAACGAACCGTTTGCGCTCATCCATCCGACTGCGGCTTTCGATACCAAGCAGTGGGCCACCGACAACTTTGCGCGCGTCGCCGAAGAATTGCACGCGCGCGGGCTGATGCCTGTCGCGATCGTCTCGGCAAAAGAAGAGCCCATTCTTCAATCGCTTATCGAACAAACGTCAGTTCGCTTGGTCGGACTTAGCAATCTCTCATTACCCGAAGTGGCCGCGCTGACTTCGCGTGCGCGCCTGTTCATCGGCAACGACAGCGGCATCGCGCACATCGCTGCGGCTGTCGGGGCGCCCTGTGTGGTGATTTTCGGTTCGTCGAATCGCGCGCATTGGCGACCGTGGACGATCCAACCACACGAGGTCGTATTCGAAGAGCTGCCTTGCCAGCCATGTCCCGGATATTTCTGTGCTGAGTTTGAAAAGCCCGAATGCATCCTGCGCGTTCCGGTCGAACGCGTGGTCGCGGCGATTGATCGTTTGTTAGGGGAAAGACTCAGAGTCAAAGTGTCCAGCGTTGATTTTTCCATTGACTGAAAGGACAATAGATAGCATCACCAAAGCATTAAGGAGCCTTGAGCAAATGTCCGCCAGAGTTTACGAAAAGCAAATTGCTAAAGAGATCGAGCAGATGCCAAAGGAGTATCTTTCGAATCTTCTCAAGATAGTACGCTTGTATCGCGAGAGCGTAACTCTAAACCCTGCTGAGGAGAGCTTCCGACAGGGCTGGAAGGAAGCTATGCACGATGAAACCTATCCAATAGCTGATCTATGGGCAGGTATAGATGCCGAATGACTCCTTCAGTGCGCAGGTTGAATACACGGCGGAATTCAAGCGCAACCTGCGAGTGCTAGCAAAGAAATATCCTCACATTCGTTCTGATGTTCAGCCTTTACTTCACGATCTTGAACTCGGAGATACTCCTGGAGATCACATTCCCGGCGTCGGATACACCGTGTTCAAGGTTCGATTACGCAATCGCGATACTCAGAAAGGAAAGCGCTCAGGCTATCGCCTAATCTACTATCTCAAGACTCCGACAAGAATCGTTTTGATAACAATCTATTCTAAACTTGAGCAAAGCGACATTCCCACGAGGCGAATCCAGAAGATTATCGGGGAGTATGAGCAAGCTAGTTTATGAGTCTGGAAGCCTTCACGAATTCCTTTCGGCAACGGACTGAAACCGTCCTTCGGCAACTGCGCGATCGCAACATCGTCGTACTCGGCGATGTAATGTTGGACGAATTTATTTGGGGCGATGTCTCGCGCATTTCGCCTGAGGCGCCGGTGCCGGTGGTCGATATTAAGCGTGAGTCCACGCATCTTGGCGGCGCGGCGAATGTGCTCGCAAATTTATTGGCGCTGGGAGCCAACGCGTGCGTGATCGGGGTTATCGGCCAGGACTTTGCCGGCGAAAGAATCCTCAGTTCCGTGCGCGAGAAGAGCGCTTGGCAAACGGACGATTTATTGATCGCGGATGATTCGCGCCCGACGACTATTAAGACCCGCATCATCGCGCAAAATCAGATGGTCGTGCGCGCCGACCGCGAACATCGGGGAGCGGTGAATGGCGAAACGGAAGCTCGGATCATCGGCGCCGCGAAGTCGGCGATCGAGGACGCGCATGCCTTGATTGTTTCGGATTACGATAAGGGCGTAATCACACCTCGCATTCTGGCGGAAGTTTTGCCATCTGCCTATGGCCGCATGCCGGTGCTGATCGATCCAAAGCTGCGAAACTTCGACGCCTATCGTCCGGCAAGCCTGGTTACGCCGAATCATCACGAAGCGCTGCAGGTGACAAATCTTGAAGAAGATTCCGATGGCGCTCTGCAGACCGCAGCCCAAAAGATTCGCGCGCGATTAGGCTGTGATGCGGTGCTCATTACCCGCGGCGAGCGCGGCATGATCCTCGTCGAAGGAAATCGCGATCCGGTATTCGTCGCCACTGCCGCGCGCGAGGTGTACGATGTAACTGGCGCCGGAGATACCGTGGTCGCGACCCTAGCTGCGGCTCTCTCCGCGGGCGCGTCAATGACGGAAGCTGCGGTGTTGGCAAATCAGGCTGCGGGAATTGTTGTCGGTAAACTTGGCACCGCGACGGCGAGTGCGCAAGAAATTCTAGAGACGATTCGATAACCATGTTCAGACGATTCATTATCCTTTTACTGGTGGCCTCAAGTACCGCCACGCTGCATCTTTCTTCCATTTCCGCGCAGGACCAGCAGCGTCCGCGCACGGTTGTACCCGCTGATCCGTCTGCTTCGCAGGGTCCGGTTCAGCCGCCGAGCCCACCGCCGGGATCGCGCTCGTTTCCGTTGCTTAACCTTGCACCCCCGAGTCTCGCCGATCTCAAATCGCGTATTGAAGAGATTGCTCGCCAGCCCGCGCTTGAGCCAGGATTCTTCGCAGTCAAGATTGTCTCGCTTGACACGAATCAGATCATCTACGAGCAGAACGCGAACAAGTTTGTGCGGCCGGCTTCGAACATGAAGCTTTACACTGTCGCCACGGCGTTCGATCGGCTCACGCCAGATTATCATTTCGTCACTTCGGTTTATGCGAAGGAAAGGCCGGAGGACGGCAAAATCAAAGGCGATTTGATTGTTTACGGTCGGGGCGATCCTTCAATTGCCGCGCGGTTCAATAACGGCGATTACTTCAAAGGCATAAACGATCTTGCGGATCGCATCGTGGCCGCGGGCGTGAAACGCGTCAAAGGTGATCTGGTTGGCGATGAGAGCTATTTTAACGGCGCGCCGATCGGCAGCGGTTGGGAGTGGGAAGATCTCACATGGTCATACGGGGCAGAGTTGAGCGCCCTGACCATTAACGACAACGCGATCGATTTGACGGTGAAGCCAGGCATGAGTGTCGGCTTCCCGGTCGTGATCACCAGCGGGCCGCCGGCGACATCATTCATGACGATTGCGAATCACGCTACGACCGCAGCGCGTGGATCGAGAAGCGATCTGCATATTTATCGTGGGCTCGGAGCTAACACGCTGGAGATCTCGGGAAGCCTGCCGCTCGGCGATACAGGATTTATTGGGGGTGTCGCCGTTCCCGACCCGGCGCTGGCTTTTGTGTCGATGCTGCGGGATGCGTTAGTGAAGCGGGGCGTGAAAATAGATGGACGACTGCGGACCGTAGACGCACGATCGGGAGGGAGCATTGTTCCCAGCTCGCCTGCGGGCCCGGCGCCCATTGAAATCGCCAGCTTGCAATCGCCGCCGTTCAGCATCATCGCCGCGCATACTCTGAAGCCGAGTCAGAATCAATATACTGAGCTCATTTTGCGCACGCTCGGCAAGATTCAGCCTCCGAATCCGAATGACGCAACTCGCGCGCGGGACAACGAAGATGCGGGGCTCGAAGTCGTAACGAGTTTCTTGCGCCAGGCCGGAGTTGGAGAAAGCGAAATCGCGTTGAATGACGGATCAGGTCTTTCGCGCAACGATTTGATTTCCGCAAACACGACTGTGCAGTTGCTGACGTTTATGACCAAACATCGTTACTTCGGCCAGTTTCGCGATGCATTGCCAATTGCCGGCGTCGACGGGACACTCCGCACGCGCATGCGCGGCACGCCTGCCGAAGGCAATGTGCGCGCAAAGACCGGCTCACTCAGTTCCGTCGCGTCGTTGTCGGGCTATGTAACGACGGCCGCAGGCGAGCATCTGGTTTTTTCAATGATGCTGAACAATTATCCGGACGCCGCCGCGGTGCGTCGCGATTCGATCGATGCCATAGCGATCTTGTTGGCGTCGTTTGCGGGAAAGTCGCAATAAGCACGGACTGATTAGACTGATGGAAGCACAAACCGTTAATTGCCCGAATTGTGGCGCCGCGATCTCGAGCGATGCTTCGCAGTGTCAATACTGCGAATCGAAGCTCGCAACTGTCGCCTGTCCATCGTGCTTTGGGATGATGTTTCTTGGCA
>QHXG01000339.1 GCA_003222845.1 Acidobacteriota bacterium
AATGAGAAGAGCAGTTAGGAGAATGGACCCGACGCGCTATAAGAGACTTCTGTCTCAAACGATGCCCGTCGTCATTGAAACTGAAGAAGAGAACGAGCGCATGCTGAAGATTATCGAGAAGCTGATGGACAAAGGCGAAAACCTGACGCCTGAAGAAGAGAAGCTTCTAAAGTTGCTCACGAAGCTGGTTGAAGATTTTGAGGAGCGATATTACCGCCCACGAGACGCCAGTCCCTTAGAAGTACTCCAACATTTAATGGAATCGCGCGAAGTAAAGCAAACTCACCTGTGGGAAGTGTTCGGTTCGAAGGGCATTGCTTCTGAGGTGCTGAACGGCAAACGTGAAATCAGCAAGACTCATGCGCGAGCATTAGCAGATTACTTCCATGTACCAGCGGATTTGTTTATTTGACACTACTGAAAACTCATAGTTCATCAAACATCACTTCATCAACAAAGCACCAGCCCCACTCCTCGTCCGGCTGGAATGATTTAATGATCGGATGTTGCGTCGCATGAAAGTGTTTCGTGGCGTGTTTGTTTGGTGACGAGTCGCAGCAGCCGACGTGGCCGCAGGTCATGCAGAGGCGCAGATGAACCCACCTGGCGCCGAGGCGCAGACAGTCTTCACAGCCGTTGGCGCTCGGGTTTACGTCTTTGATTTGATCGAGATGTGTACAACTCATAAATTCCTGGAGATTACGGCTTTGCCGTCCGATATAGGGGTTAACAACCGGCTCTAAATCAAAGCCTTGATCCAGCCTCCATCAACCGGAATCGAAGTTCCGGTTATATAGCTCGCCCGCTCGGAGACCAGAAAAGCGGCGAGTGCCGCGAACTCGCGTGGTTCGCCAAGTCGTCGCATGGGAATCTCTTTCTCCCAGCGCGCGACAAATTCCGCCGGGGTGATTGCTTGTTTCTCAGCCATCACCTGCGCCAACTCTTCCACTCGCTCGGTGCGCGTGTAGCCAGGCATGATGTTGTTGACAGTGACGCCAAACGGCGCGACTTCATTCGCGAGCGTGCGTGCGAAACCCGTTACCGCGGCACGCAAACTGTTCGAAAGGATCAAGTTATCGACAGGTTGTTTCACGGCGATAGAAGTGATGTTGAGAATTCGTCCCCATCGTCGCTCTTTCATGCCAGGCAGAACTTGGCGCACCAATTCGACGGCGCTGAACAGCGTCAAGCGCGTCGCGGCCTCCCATTGATCTTGACTGAGATTTTCGAACTGGCCTGCGGGTGGACCGCCAGCGTTCGTTACCAGAATGTCGATGCGGCCAAGTCGCTCGGCGCCGAATTGCGTTAGCTTCGCGATATCAGCCGCTTCGGAAACATCAGCGGCGAGGGCGAGGACTTTGGCGCCGGTTGTCTGGGCGATCTCTTTTGCAGCCTTGTTGATTGCTTCTTCGCTGCGCGAGCATAGAAGGAGCAAAGCGCCCTCCGCCGCGAGTTCTTCTGCGACTGCGCGACCGAGGCCGCGACTGGCGGCGGCCACGAGAGCTACTTTATCTTTCAGGCCGAGGTCCATTTGTGTTTCAAGTTTCAAGTTTCAGGTTTCAAGTTCGAGTACAAATCCACCAGACTCTCTCAACGGCCTTTGGCGTTTGGAACCTGAAACTTGAAACTTGAAACTTGAAACTCTAATCCTGAAACTACTTCTGCCGCAGATAATCATCTGTCTTGTCCAACCAATCCTGTCGCGGCGGACTGAAGATATCGACGTCGAGTGTATCTTCCAAAGCTTCCGCCTTGTGCGGAACGTGGGAGGGTATATGCAGCACTTCGCCCGCCAGCACGTCGATGACTTGCGATTCATCCGCGCCGATCCAGAAGCGCAAGCCGCCTTCGAGAATGTAGGTAATCTGCTCGTTCTCATGCGAATGACGCGGCACAATCGCGCCCTTCTTGAGATAGACGTGGGCCAGCATCATGCGATCGCCGGTGATCAGCTTCCGCGCGAGCGTCTCTGATAATTCTTCCCTCGGGATATCGTTCCAGCGATGATGCGTTACGCTTCTTTGCTCCATTTAATTGTCTCCATATCCAAAAAGCTAGCCTCCGAGAGAGCCAAAGTTACCTCATGAGTACCATCAAGTAAATCCGTCTGATACATTAGTGGAGTCTCTCCAGACGTTTAGGTAACCAAATCGTCCGGATAATCGTCTAAAGCATTCAGACATAACCGCTCTCCAATAGTTTTTTCGAGGTAAGAATAATGTTGATAAAAAAGATCACTCCGTTTCTGATCCTGTTGGCATCCGCTGGATTCGCAAACGCACAAGATGCCGCCAGTCAAACAGCAACCGCGCAGTCCTCACCTGATCCGCAACAGCAACAGGAAGAGAAAGCGAAGCTGGAAAAGAAAGCGACCGTGCTGCTTGAACAGGTCGTGAGCGAGGCCGGGGCGCTGAAGCTGCCGGAGAATCGCATTCGCGTCCAGATCGCCGCCGGCGACATGCTCTGGGATCGCAGTGCGACGCGCGCGCGCGGTTTGCTTTCCGATGCCGGCGCGATGCTCTCGCAGATGATTCTGGAAGGCGACCGCACCGACCGCGACGAGATGCAGACGTTGAATCAATTGCGTCAGGATTTGGTGCTCACCGCGGGCCGTCACGATGCGGAGCTTGGTTATCAACTGTTACGCTCGACGCAACCGCAAACGAATACCACCAACGCGGCTGGCGGGAGAAGATTTGGTTTTGATCCTCAAGGTAATCTCGAACAGAGCCTGCTGGCGACGATCGCAGCCACCGATCCCAAGGTGGCTTATCAGAAGGCCTCTGAGGCGCTCGATAAAGGCGAGTACCCAACGGCACTGAACCGAGTGCTGGCGCAATTGCAGTCGAAAGATGAAGAAGCATTCAAGAAACTATCGGACAAAGTCCTGGGCCGTTTGGGATCGGAGAATCTGCTGACGACGCGTGAAGCGGCAAGCCTCGCGCTCAACTTGCTGTTGCCCGGACCGCGCGTGACCGGAACAGCAAGCAATCAAACGACTCAAGCAACTACGACGAATGCTCGAAGCAATTCCACTCAAGTGTTGAGCGAGTCTGCATATCACGATCTTCTGGACAATGCGATTGCCGCGGCGCTCAATGTCACGTCACTTGGACCGGGCAACAACAACCGTGGTACTGGTCCTGGCGGCCGCTTGCGGATGCCGCCGCCAAATCCACAGACTACGACTGACGACGCTCAGAACCGACAAAACAACGCACGAACTTTGCTGTTCGGCCTGGCAGCGATGTTGACCCAGATAGATCAGTATTTGCCTGAGCGGTCACAGACGGTGCGTCAGAAGATGACTGATTTGGGCATGGGAAACAATCCCAACCTGACATATGGCAATCAGATGCGCACCGCGATGCAACAGGGCACCAGCGAAACGCTGGAAGCAGCGGCGAAGACCGCGCCCCCACAAATGCAATCGCGGCTTTATCAACAAGCGGCGCAAAAAGCTGTCGATGAAGGCAACACCGATCGCGCGCTGCAGCTTGCCAACGATCATCTGGATGAATCGACGCGCAATTCGATCATGCAGGCGGTGGATTTCAAGCGGCTGACGACCACCGCGTCGGCGGAAAAACTCGACGAGATTAAACAGAAGCTCGCCGGTCTGCCATCCGATTCGGATCGCGTGAAGTACTTGATTGATCTCTCCACTTCGACGCAGAAAGACAATCCTAAGCTGGCGCTGCGCTTTCTCGACGACGCGCGCAATCTGGTCAACAAACGCGCCGCGAATTACAAACAGTTTGAGGATCAATTGAAGGTCGCGGATGCATTTGCGGCCGTCGATTCGAAACGCAGCTTTGAAGTGCTCGAGCCGGGCATTGCACAACTCAACGAGCTGCTGTCAGCCGCCCAGGTGCTGAATGGATTTGAAATAGAGATCTTCAAGGAAGGCGAATTGTCTCTGCGCAGCGACAACGATCTGGTCGGAATGGTCGCGCGCTTCGGACAAGAGCTGGCTTCATTGGCCAAGGCCGATTTTGATCAGGCGCGCATGACGGCGGACAAATTCCAATTGCCCGAACCACGTCTCAACGCGAAACTTCAGATCGTGCAGAGCGTCCTCGGTGTACAGCGGCCCGCGAACGATGGCAATCGGCGTGGTCAGAATTTTCAGTTCGTGATGAGATAGAAGACTATCTTGGATTTGCGTATTTCAATTGGCCGGTGATATCCATTATTTCTATCCCGACCAACTCTTCTCCTTCGTAGTCGAAAACAATCATTTCGTCCAGGTTGCTTTTGCTGTGAGTAGGGTGCGTCTTTTCCTTGAGCCTTACATAAAGAGTGTCCACGTCGTCCTGATAATCGAGCCACAATTTACCGGGCGGCAGATCCACTCGTTCACGAGCAGCCGCGAGCAATTCATCTCTCGTCGGAAAAACTATTCTTCTTGGTTCTCTTTGCGCCATACGATTCTGGGTTCCTGACTGCATCAAGCACCGCGTCGAGAAGCGAGGACATGTCAGGGTGAGAATCGACGATATGCTCCCACCTCTCATCGGTAAGGCGAATCGGAACACCATTGACCGAATCGGCGATGTCAAGAATCATGGGGCAAATGATTCAGGAACGACAGCAATTAAATGATTTCTAAATCTCCACCGCAACTCGCGCTGGCGCGGCAGCTTGATCGCGCGCATGCATCGTCTCTGCTTCGTTGGTAATCCGCGTCGGGTATCGTTCGTTCCAGCAAGCGACGCAGGCTTCATCCGGATTGAGACCGGTCGCTGCCAACATACCGTCCAACGAAAGATAGCCGAGCGAGTCGGCTTCGATGAAGTCGCGAATCTCTTCGACCGACATATTCGCGGCGATCAGTTCCGATTTGTTTGGCGTATCTACGCCGTAATAGCAAGGACCGACAGTTGGTGGGCAGGAGATGCGCACATGAATTTTTCTGGCCCCAGCCTCGCGCACCATGCGCACGATTTTCTTGGCCGTCGTGCCGCGCACAATCGAATCATCGATCAGTACGATCCGTTTGTTTTCGATCAGATGTCGCACGGGATTTAGTTTAATGCGTACGCCGAAGCTGCGAATCGATTGTTTCGGCTCAATGAACGTGCGTCCGACGTAGTGATTGCGCACCAGACCGAAGCGAAACGGCAGTCCGCTCTCAGCCGAATAACCAATTGCTGCCGGCACGCCGGAATCGGGGACCGGCACGACGATATCGGCGTCCGCGGGTTGTTCAATCGCCAAACGCTTGCCCATTCTGTGCCGCGATCGGTTGACCGACTGGCCAAAGATGATTGAGTCGGGCCGCGAGAAATAGACATGCTCGAAGATGCACATCGAATGTTGCTGTGACGGCAGCGGATGCGTCGAGCGCAAACCGTCTTCACTAATGACGATCATCTCTCCGGGTTCGACGTCGCGAACGTACTTGGCGTCGATCAGATCGAAGGCGCAGGTCTCGGACGCGATCACCCACGCGTCGTTCAAGCGTCCCAGCGCCAACGGACGAAAGCCGCGTGGGTCGCGAATCGCGATCAATTCCGTCGGCGTCAGAAACAGCATCGAGAACGCGCCTTCCGTATTGCGCAACACTTCGGGAATTGCTTCTATCGCATTTGCCGCGCGCGACCGCGCGACGCCGTGCAGCACGACTTCGGTGTCAGAGGTTGAGGAGAAGATCGCGCCATCTCTTTCTAATCTTTTACGTTCCTCGCGAGCGAAGGGCAGATTGCCGTTGTGACAGATCGCAATCTGTCCATGCTGGCAAGCAACCAGAAATGGCTGACATTCGCGAATCGAAACTTCGCCGGCGGTGGAATACCGAACGTGGCCGATCGCGCTGGTTCCCGGCAGGCGATCCAGACGCGACTGATCGAACACTTCCGAGACATGGCCCATATCGCGTTCGGAATGCAGTCGCGCGCCATTCGACACGACGATGCCGCACGATTCCTGGCCGCGATGCTGCAGCGCATACACGCCTAGATAAGTCAGGCGCGCCGCTTCCGGATGTCCATAAATACCGAACACGCCGCACTCTTCGTGTAGTTTGTCTTCGAACAGTTCCGTCACAATTCAGATTATCGCGCATTGACTAGCATCACGTCACGCGACAAAAAGCGTAAAATCGAGTTATAAGTAAAAGCCTCGTGCCGTGTCAGAACCGCGTCTATGAAGCAGGCGTCGGTGTCAAGAGTAATTTTGAGTAGACGCTACCTTGGCCGCCACGGCCGTGGGGCCGCAGGCGACAACGTTGAATACTCGACCTTGGCTGACAGTTAGTCTGAGTTAGCATTTCAAGTTTGAACTAGCTTACCCCTTGTTATTTACCGCTTTTATGAAGAAGCAAACACAATTTGGGCTCTGGTTGATTGTAGCTGTCGCACTGGTGCTCGGTTTTTCTTACGCCTCGCGAGCACGCGCGGATATTGAAGTTCCGGGCGACGCCAAGCCGACGTTCGATGCGAAGTGCAGCTCTTGCCACGGCAAGGATGGTCGCGCGAAATCCTTACACGCGAAACATGTCCACGCGCGCGATCTTACCGACGCTGTCTGGCAGAATGATGTGACCGACGAGCGCCTTTTCAATTCGATCAGCAATGGCCGCAACAAAATGCCGGCTTTCAAAAAGAAACTCTCCGAGGCGCAGATCGATGAGTTGGTCGCGTACGTGAGGCGTTTTAGGAGATAAACCGCAGGCCCTCATCAATGGTAATCAAAATCATCAAGGTCATTCTGGCTATCGGGCTGGTCGGCGGGCTTCTTCTGGCCGGCTGGAATATTTATCGCCGATTGCCCGCCGACACTCCGAGCAACGTGCGCGCTGATAAAGACGCGGAACCAGGAATTGAGGTGACCATCACCTTGAGTGTTGAACCGGCGCCGATCGATAGTCGCGTCGAAGTCTACCCTTTAGATTTTGGGGCCTTACAACGCGACTATTTCGCTAGTCCGCTGGCCCAAAAGCGGTTTGACGATTTCCTGGGCCGGCGGCTGAAGGGCCTCGAACCAGTGCGCGCGCGATTCGACGGAAATGAACGCGCCAATGTGAAGTTAACCCCCGGGAATTGGTGGGTCCGCGCCACGGCGGAAATGCCGAATGGAGAAAGTCTCGAGTGGCGATTGCCGATCAACGTCAGTGGCCACGGACAAACTGTAGAACTCACGACCGAGAGTGTTTACGAGAAAACGAAGAAGTTTTGAAGGACAGAGGGCGGAGATCAGAGGTCAGAGATCGGATAGTGACCTCCGACCTCTGACCTCTGACCTCTAGTTTTATGAAGGCTCTGCGTTACGAGAATCGCGAATTGAAGATCGCTGACGTGGCCAAGCCGATCGGCGATGGCGAAGCCGTCGTGCGCGTGACGCTTTCCGGAATCTGCAATACCGATTTGGAGATTGCGCGGGGATATGCCGGTTTTCAAGGAACGATTGGACATGAGTTTGTCGGCGTGATCGAAAGCCTGTCAGAAGCCCGCGCCTCAGCAAGGGCTCCCAATCCTAGTGAGCCCTCGATGACGGTGGGGCTAGCGCCTGGCCAGCGAGTCGTCGGTGAGATCAATGCGGGCTGCGGCGTTTGCGATCTTTGCCGCAGCGGCGACCCACGTCACTGTCCCCAACGTACGGTGCTCGGTATTGTCGGCCGCGACGGCGCACACGCAGAGTTTCTAAAGCTTCCAATGGTTAACTTGTTGCCGGTGCCGCGCGAAATTCCCGATGAGCACGCTGTGTTTGCGGAACCGCTGGCGGCCGCCTGTGGCATCCTCGAACGCGCCGTGGTAAGCGAAGACACGAACCTAGCGGTAATTGGCGATGGCAAGCTCGGATTGCTTTGCGCCCAGGTCTTGGCGACCACGGGAGCGGCGGTGACTTTGATCGGGAAGCACCAGAACAAACTTCAAATCGCGGCTCGCCGCAGCCTTGAAACTATCACGGTTGAGCAAGCCAATTCGCGAACGCGCCAGTTTGATCTGGTTGTCGAAGCTTCGGGATCGTCTTCCGGCTTTCAACTCGCATTGGACGTGCTGCGCCCACGCGGCGTGCTCGTCTTGAAATCGACTTTCCACGGCCCGACAGAGATGAACGCCGCGCGCATCGTGGTCGACGAAATTAGCGTGGTCGGCTCGCGCTGTGGCCGGTTCGCGCCAGCGCTTGAACTGCTCCGTAGCAACACGATCGATGTTGAGAGTCTCATCAGCGAAGAGTTCGCGCTGGCAGATGGTGTACGGGCGATGGAGCGCGCCGCCGAGTCGAACGTCCTAAAAGTTTTACTGCGACCATGACGTGATATCCGAGAGTGAAGAAGGTATTTAGCGCTCTCATTCTCACCCGGTTTCAACCGGGTGGCTGCGCCAGCCTCTAGTTTTTCCCTGACCGTTTCAACGGTTTTCCTTTGCTGCGAGGATGGAAACCGTTCAAACGGTTCTGCACTCGCAATTAACGTGCTCGGACACCCGGTTGAAACCGGGTGTGACGGAGAGGCATTCGAGCGCTGAAATTTTACCCTACCTTTCTCGATGCACAGCGAGCCCTTCCGCGTTTCTAGTTTTTCTTTCCACCTTTCGCTATACTGCGTTAAATGTCCCCTGCGAGCACAATCTGTCGGCTGAAGTGATCGACGGACTTTTTTAAGGTGGTGAATCATGTTCGAATCTTTCAAGCAAACTTCTGAGGCCGAAACGGCAATTCTGCGGAAACTGCGAATGTGGATCGTGGCGCTGGCTGCGGTCTGCCTGCTGACGGGCATAGGGATCGGTGCAATCCTCGCCGGCCGTCCCGCGGTGGCGCAGGAAGAACTGCAAGCGGCGGCCCGTGCGCCCGAGGCGCTATCAGCATCGTTCGTTGAAGTGGCTCGCCGCGTTGAGCCCGCAGTCGTGAACATCGACACTTTGCAAGCGTCGAACGACGTTGCCGAGAGCGATAACGACGACAAGAGCGACCGCACTCCGAAGAGTCCGCTTGATGAATTGTATCGCCGCCAACTTCCGCGGCCGACGCGCGGAGTAGGCAGCGGATTCATTATCGATCCGAAGGGCTATATTCTGACGAACAATCATGTGATCGAGGGGGCCTCGCGAATCACCATAGGCTTGGTGGGCGGCGAACGCTTTCGCGGTAAAGTGATTGGCATCGACAAAGAAACCGACCTGGCGCTGATTAAGATCGACTCCGATCATGATTTGCCGGTGATGAAGTTTGGAGATTCGAATTCCGTGCAGGTGGGCGACTGGGTGTTGGCCATCGGCTCGCCATTTGGATTAGATCAAACGGTCACCGCGGGTATCATCTCCAAGAAAGAGCGAGACTCGGCGGCCTTCACCAGCTTTCAGCGCTTTCTGCAAACCGACGCTGCAATCAATCGCGGTAACAGTGGCGGACCGCTGGTCAATATGCACGGCGAAGTCATTGGCGTGAATTCACAGATTGCTACGTTGACCGGAGATTATAACGGGATCGGGTTCGCGCTGCCGTCGAATGAAGCGAAATTCGTGTCCCAACAGATTCTCACGAGCGGAAAAGTAAAGCGTGGTTATTTGGGAGTCTCGCTCGAGTCAGTACGCGCTGAATTTGCGCGGGTCTACGGCCTGCCGGAAGCGAAGGGCGCCATCGTCGCCGACATGCCGCCGGACCGAAATGCCCGATCGACGCCCGCCGCCAAAGCCGGAATACAAACAAACGATGTGATCGTAGAGTTCAACGGCCAGGCCGTGCAGAATTCGCAGGATTTAATTGCCAAAGTTGCCGGCGCGGGCGTCGGTCAATCCGTGACGATTACTTTCCTGCGTGATGTCGACGGCAAACTCGATCACCGCACGGTTAGTGTAGTCCTTGGTGACCGATCAGACTTTTTGGACAACGAGGATAGCATCGCACCGAAAGAAAAAACTGACACACCGAAACCCAGCTCATCGAAAATTGGGTTGACTCTGGGAGAGCTTACACCTCAGCTAATCACTGACATGCATCTGAACGGTGTGAAAGGCCTTTATATCAAGAGCGTGGATCCGAACGGCCTGGCTGCCGATGTGCGGCCAAACGAAATCAATTCAGGCGAGGTTGTTACGCGCATCAATCGTGTTCCAGTGACAACGCTGGCTGACTTTCAACGCGTGGTCGATTCACTGAAACCAGGTGACGCGATAGTGCTTAATCTTTCGCGATACGATCGACGTCTCGGCCTGGTTCAACGCATCGTTCAGTTTACCTATCAATAGGAAGGAAGGGTGTCGGGTTTAGGGTGTCGGGTGTGGATTTCCTGATTCTGTCAAATTGGCGCTAATACACCCTAGACCCAACACCCAACACCCTCACCGTGATGGTTCAAGCAAAAAAAGCTCTCGAAAAAAGATCGCGCTCGACGCCAGCCGCAAAACGCATCAAGACATATCATAATTTTATCAACGGCCGCTGGGCGCCGAGCCGCAGCGACGAGTGGCTTGAGAATAGGAATCCGGCCGACACGCGCGACATCGTTGGGCGGTTTCCGCGTTCAACTGAAGAGGATGTTGACGAAGCGGTTGCGGCTGCCGCCAAAGCCTTCGATCATTGGCGGCATACGCCCGCGCCACGCCGCGCGGAGATTTTGTTCCGAGTTGGCGAGATCCTGATTCGCGACAAACAAAAGTACACCGCGGACATGACGCGCGAAATGGGCAAGGTTCTGAAAGAAGCCGGCGGTGACGTTCAGGAAGCGATCGATTGCACTTACTATGCAGCGGGTGAAGGCCGTCGCTTGCACGGATTCACGACGCCGGCTGAGATGCCGAATAAGTTTGCGATGTGCGTGCGGCAACCTGTCGGTCTGTGCGGCTTGATCACGCCATGGAATTTTCCGATGGCGATACCTTCATGGAAGTTAATGCCCGCGCTCGTGTGCGGCAACACCGTCGTCATCAAACCTGCCGAGGATACGCCGCTTTCAACCTACAACCTGGTCAAAGCGTGTGAAGAAGCCGGCACTCCGCCAGGTGTCGTTAATCTGGTAATGGGCCGCGGCTCGGTCGTTGGCTCGCGCCTGACTAGTCATTCGGCTTTGCGTCTGATTTCAATTACCG
>QHXG01000326.1:0-375 GCA_003222845.1 Acidobacteriota bacterium
CCAAGTTCGCAGAGAAAGAATCCGGGACGGCCGACGCCACAGCGACGACAACTCCGGAAGCGGGCGCACCCGTCACTCCGGGCTCAAGTGCTGCGATGGAGCTTTCCACTTCGCCGTTGATTGAGAAAATGAAAGCCGTCGCAGCTTATCGCGAAGCCCTGAAGCGACTACCGAACGAGAAATTATGCGTATGCAAATGCGATGAGCGCTGCGTTCCGCAGAATCCCTGCTGCGCGAAAATCAAATCGTTCATCACCGACGTTATGGTCGTGCGGGATCACCTACACTGCTACCTACCGCACGAAATCGCTTATGTTGAAAACGTACTGGCCGGTGAAAAACGGACGCGCAAACATGAAAACTTTCTTCAGATCG
>QHXG01000326.1:489-10906 GCA_003222845.1 Acidobacteriota bacterium
AACGATCGATGAAGATCTGAGCGTTGACGCCGGCGTGACCGTCAATCAAAAATGGGGCACCGGAGATCTTACAGCTACACTCAACACTTCCTACAACCTTTCACAGTCTAGTTCAGAACAGGAAGCCCATAATTTCGCCCGTGATGTCATAGACCGCTCGGTCTCTAAGATTGAAAGAAGCGTAAGACAACTAGTCAGCCGCCGTGTGCTGAGCGAAACCCGTGAGACCAATGAGCACATCTTCGACCGCACCGGCCAAGCTTTGACCGTAGGGATCTATCACTGGGTGAACAAGCAGACTAAAGCGCAGGTCTTTGGCTACGACCGGGGCATGGTCTATGAGTTAATCCTGCCGGAGCCGGCGCAATTGTATAAGGCTCTGCTGGCTAAGGCGTTTGGTCTCGACGTGACATTCTCGCTGTTCGAGCCGACCAAGCCCATTGCCGCAAAAGATATTACGGACACTAATTATCTGAGTTTGGCTGCTTCTTACGGGGTTGATGGCGCGCCGGCGCCGCCGGAAATGATCAAGACTATTACTCAAAATTTCAGCGGTGACTACGGGCCGGAGAAGAAGCATCACTGGGACAACGGTTACGACTATACGGGTATGCACACACAGAGCGTTCCGATCTCTGTGCCGGTCGGCTATGCAGCGACAAGCATGTCAGGAAATATCAATCCATTGTGGAATGGGCATACCAATGACCCGAGTGTGTCGATCCATCTGGGCACGCCCTTTCTGGTGTGGCGAAAGAATGGGTCAAATACCCCCGGGCCAGTTGTCCTCCCAAACTCAGAGGGTCAACTGCAGGCGGTTGTCGACGCCTGGAATATGACATCGTTCAGTGCGCAGCTGATCGTTCAGTGTAAGGTAAAACCTGCGGTTTTCGAGGCATGGCAGGCCGCTGTTCATCAACTGCTGATTGCCGCTTACCAGAAACAGAAAGAGGCTTACGACCAGGCAAAAGCTGACTTTGATGCTGCGCAGGCGGAGAAGAAAAAGGAGATGCAAGACAGCATTAGAGGCCGTGACCCATTTTTCAATCGCGAGATCGAACGCACTGAACTCAAGCGTCTTGCGATCTCAATGCTCTCCTGCCAGCACTTCGACCAATTCAACGCCATGAAGCGGCGCGTGCAACCGTGCGGGTTGCCGCAAATGGACCTGCGCGAGGCGGAAGAGGAAGGCGCCATCATTCGATTCTGGGAACAAGCTTTCGATTGGAACTTGATGACCTATCTGTTCTATCCCTATTTCTGGAGCCCGAAGTGCTCGTGGCCGGAAAAAATCACAGAAGACACAGGCGACGGCCTGTTCGATAAGTTCATGCAGGCTGGTGCCGCGCGGGTTCAAATTCCGGTGCGCTTTAAGGATCTCATGCTTTATTGGGAGAATACCGGCCAGATTTGGGGCCAAGAAGGCGAGCCCCCGATCAGTGATTCGGACACGCACTGGCTTTCGATGGTCCAAGAAATCAAGCACCAGCAGGATTGCTACCAAAACGACCGCGAGGGTGTAGTCGAGAGAAGCCCTCCATCGAACGTAGTCACGATCAAAGGATCGGATCGTTATTGGGATCCAATATTGACAACGGTCAACTTGGACGCCATTGATATGGATCTAGATCGGGAAATCGTAATCGATGGTGTTGCCTATCGCATTATTGATATCGATCTCGATCCGAATTCGCCGGATTTCGACCTGTCGCAACCTAACTCGATGTGGTGGACCGTCACGCTTGATCGCTCTTATGAAGGCAGCGCCGCTACCAGCCTGCACTATGCGGTCGGCGCAAAGTTCATCGGTGCCCCATGGCTCGTCACTACGCCAACAAACCTTGTCTGGTTGCAGAACGATACCTATTGCCTGCCGTGTTATCCACTGCCGAAGTGTGGGTGAGTGAAGCCATGTACGATAAGCGATTACCAGACTATCGAAAACTCATTTCGACAAACCGTCCCGCCTCGAGTGCTAAATCGAAAGAGAATAAACCCAAGTGGAAGGGAATCGTGGGCGAATCTTACTCTCCCGAAGAATTTGAGAACTATTGCTGTAGCTTACAGTGGACTGGTTGGCGACCATCATTCATTGTTCTGCACAACACTGGAAATCCGACGCTGGCAAGCCGTCCGAACGGATATACGTCTGAGCACATACCAAACCTTGTGCACTATTATCGCGATCAAATGCGCTGGAGTTCGGGACCGCATCTCTTTATCGATGACAGGCAGATTTGGGTTTTCACGCCGCTTACTCTCTCTGGTGTACACTCGCCTTCCTGGAATGCACTAGCGTTCGGAGTCGAGATGCTGGGAGATTATGACGCTGAGTCGTTCGATAGCGGACGAGGCCTTGAGGTGCAGAAAAAGGCAATCGCCGCGTGCGCTACCCTGTCTTCAGTGTTAGGCATCGATTGCGATACCATGCGTCTACACCGTGAAGATCCGCGTACGACTCACGCTTGCCCCGGTAAGAATGTTCACAAAAGCGACTTTATTCAGTCTGTGAAGGATTTGCTGGTCGAACGAAACGCAGGCGGTGACGATGCTCCAGAGAACAAACATTGAACCCAACAGAACTTAGGTGTTCGTAGCAGTAACGAGCCTTGACCTGCGTCCCGCAGAGTTCAGCGCAACAAATATCTATAGCTCCCATCACTGTTAAATGGATTACGTGCGGCCCGCGCGCACTCGATTTCAATCGGGACTAGCCTTCACTCGCACTGAGTCAACGGAAAAGGTGTCCTTTGTCTCATTCAAACACTATTTTGATAAACACCGCGCGTCCATCGACGCACAATCTTCAAAGTTGCGGGCAGAGCTTATGGATGGGGATAACCAGATGCGCTGACGAAAAAAATATACGAGGCTCCTGAATGTATAAGTGCTACGGAAAACACTCGCCCAAATCGGATTTCTGGTAACTACACTTTTGATTCTATCGCCGCATTTGATATGTTCCCACAGACGCATCACGTGGAAACGGTAGTTCATCTCAGCGGTTGACTGAATCACATGAGCGAACTCCCAAGAACCCGCTTCGCGCAGAGCCCGCTTCTCGTTCTGGCGGCGGCGATTGCGGTGGGCGTTTTTCTCGGCCATTATCTCGCACCTAAGTCTCAATCAGTTCTAATCTTCAGCATAGCTGCGAGCGTCGGCTTTGCCATCTTATCCGTGTGGTTGATGCGAAAGAGGAGACTTGCACCCACCGCAGTAGTTCTAGTCACCACGTTCTTGCTTACTGGACTAATTCTTTCTCTAATCGAGAATCATAGCCTGGCGCTCCATCGCATCTCGAGAATGTACCAACAGGGAATCATCATCTCGGGCGACCCGGTGGAACTTACCGGCACAATCGATGGGCAACCAGAGCCTGCGCCAGAAAGCTTCTACCTGAAGCTACGGGCGGAAAGAATAGGATTCAGAGGAGTTGAGCTCAATGCTTCTGGAACCGTGCTGTTGCTTGCGCATACACGCGACCGACAAGTAGAGAAAGAATACGATGCGCTCGAGCTTCGTCATGGCGCGCGGATTCGCGTCATGACCTCGCTTGATCGTGAAGAGGATTTTCGCAATCCTGGCGTCTTGCCGTTCACGGAGTATTTGGAACGCAAAGGCTACGACGCAACCGGCGTGATCAGGAGTCCGTTGCTAGTCGAACGCCTTGACGATGATCGCGTCTTTCTGCCGCTGGCTTGGCTTTTCGAATGGCGCGAGCGTTTGGAAAAGGAATTCGGCGCGAGGTTTTCAGCGGAAACCGCAGGTGTCCTTGACGCGGCGCTGCTCGGAAATCGATACAATGTCTCGCATGCCGTCGCCGAGCGGCTTCGGGCCGGCGGCACTTTTCACGTGTTGGTGATAGCCGGTCTGCACATCGGTTTCGTAGCGTGGCTGATTTTCATGTTTGTCCGACGGATGACCAAGAAGCGACTTTTGCAGTTCGTCGTGGCAGTGGGCCTCGTTTGGGCTTATGTGATCGCGGTCGGCGCGCACATGCCGGTTGTTCGAGCGGCGTTGATGTTCACGCTGATTATTTTTGCTCCGCTTGTCTGGCGACGTGCAAACTCGCTGAACGTGATCGGCGGCGCGGCGCTCGTCTTGCTTGTAATGCAGCCGAGCGATCTCTTCGATCCATCGTTTCAGTTAACTTTCGTTTCCGTGCTGTCGATCGTTTTGATCGCAGTGCCTTTGCTGGCAAGAATGCAAAGTGTCGGTGCCTGGCGGCCGACGACGGGGGCGCCATATCCGCCGGATTGCGCGCGCTGGTTTCGGCGACTTTCGGAAGCGCTGTTTTGGAATGACCGCGAATGGCGCGCAGACATGGCGCGCTCCAACATCAGCTACAAACTCTTCAAGACGCCTATCGCGGCCAATCTCGAGCGGTGGCATATTCAAAAACTCTTGCGCTACGCGTTGGCCGCGATCGTCGTTTCGGCCAGCGTTCAGATGGGAATGCTGCCGTTTCTCATCATCTACTTCCATCGTCTTTCGTTTGCTTCCATCGCTCTGAATATTTTTGTGGGAGTGTTAATGGCGCTGCTTGCATTTGTTGGGCTCGCCGCGATTGCAGTTTCTCATCTCAGCCCTTGGGTCGGGTCGCTTTTGATTGTGTGCGCAGAAAAGATTGGCTGGATAATGGCCCATCTCGTCGATCCATTCACACGTCTCGGGGTTGCTTCGATTCGTCTGCCACATTACTCGGGAATGGCCGCCTGCGTTTATGTGCTGTATTTTATCCCGCTTGGTTTCCTAATCTACGAGTTGACACGGTGGAATCCGCTGCGACCCGTTTCGATTTCGAAAGTTCACAACAAGATTCTGTCACCGATCAGGTTGAGAATCGCAGCTACTGTGTTTGCCGGACTTCTTGCGCTCATCGTCTTTCACCCGCTCAGTGCCGCGCGACCCGACGGACAACTGCATATCGATTTTCTTGACGTTGGCCAGGGCGATTCAGCGTTATTGACGATGCCAGACGGAACGACGGTCCTGATTGATGGCGGCGGCAAGCCAAATATCACTCACGATACTGACGATGGTGAGGTCGAAGACGCGTTCGAGCGAGACACCCGCAGCATTGGCGAGGGTGTTGTTTCAGAGTATCTCTGGTCGCGGGGAATGGATCGAGTCGATTACCTTCTGCCGACACATGCCGACGCCGATCATATCGATGGATTAAATGACATAGCACAGAACTTCAAAGTCCGCGGAGCGATCGTCGCGCGCACCCCCGCCAACGATCCTGAGTACGTTCGATTCGCCACGACAATGAAAGCCGCGGGCGTGCAGATTGAAAAGATTGGCGCGGGTGATGTTCTCCATTTCGGTAAGGTCAGCGCGGACGTTCTTTGGCCGCCTCC
Source organism: Acidobacteriota bacterium (assembly GCA_003222845.1). GTDB lineage: Bacteria > Acidobacteriota > Blastocatellia > Pyrinomonadales > Pyrinomonadaceae > UBA11740. The sequence continues at coordinate 5,853 of QHXG01000326.1, forward strand.
AATTGCTGACCCGGACGCGCCGTGGCGTAATAACGACGGCATCGTGCTGCGAGTTCGCCACGGTGATCATTCGTTCCTGTTCACTGCTGACATTGAAAAGAAAGCTGAAGCTGGGGTCTTGAGTGAGAGCGTGAACCTGCAGAGCAGCGTGGTAAAAGTTGCCCATCACGGAAGCAAGACGTCTTCGACTGATCCTTTCGTCGCGGCAACGCATCCATCGCTGGCGATCATTTCAGTCGGCCGAACTTCGCCGTTTGGTCACCCAAGCAAGGAAGTGGTCGAGCGCTGGCGCGCAAGCGGCGCGGAGGTGATGACGACCGGCGAGAAGGGAACAATTAGCATAACAACCGATGGTCATACTTTGAAGACTGTTACTTTTGTAAGATAAGCGGCGTGAGCTTAATTGAGTATCGCCCATGCTTCGGGTCATAATGCCGGCTGACGAGCAACGGCTGCCTCATGTCTGCTCATTCTCTAAACATGAGAATCCTCTTGCTTCCTTTTCTCTTACTGCTTCCCGCGTTCGCGCACGCCGAGCGCCTACCACTTAAACCATACACGGTTGCCGATGGGCTGCCTAACAATGTCATCAACAAGATCGTGCGCGACTCGCGTGGCTTTCTTTGGTTCTGCACCGGCGAAGGCTTATCGCGCTTTGATGGTTACTCGTTCACCAACTACGGAGTCGATCAGGGGCTGCCGCACACGATGGTCAACGACTTTCTCGAGACCCGCAAAGGCGAATTATGGATTGCGACGAATGCAGGAATGGTGCGCTTCGATCCGAAAGGCGAACCTGCACCACACGGATCGTCCTGGCGAGCGAGAAACCATCACGTGCTCCAATGTTTACGGTAGTGGTTCCGGATGACGAAGATCGCGGAGCGCGCGCAGCCAATGTTCTCCTCGAGGACGGTAACGGCACGATCTGGTGCGGCACGATGAAGCATCTTTACCAGCTCGATCGTCAGGGTGATCGTTTCAAACTGACGCCGGTGGATGTGGGCGCAAAGGAACTGTTCGTGCTCGATATGCTCGAAGATAGGCATCGGTACCGGCATTACTCCTCCGCAGGCCAACCTCTTCAAGGTCCTCTCCGGGAAAGTGAACACGATCTTTATCGTGGCCTGCGAGGTCGCTGAGAAGGGATCGTGTATCGGTACAACCGGGACGGCTCCAACAGGGCGGTGAACAACGACTACATCAGGAGTTATGTCCGCAAATTGAGGCTCGGACTGTAACTATAGCGTTCTCGCAGCCGGTTACATTACGTTCTCGCAGCCAGTTACATTAATTGGGCGATTTCATAGAAAATCAGGATCGGCGGGCGTGTAGAGATCGATCGTCGAGCTGCCGAGCTTGTAAGTCTTCAGCACACCCAAGGGCGGAGCATAAATGTGAATCGTGATCAAGTCTTGTCCGCTGACGTCTGGGTTGCCGAGTTGATGAATGTCAGGGACTTCTGAGCCGGTGAGACCGCCGGCGCGTAACTCTCGATGAGATTTATATGCCAAACCCTTCTCGGCATCATAATCAAACGTTGTTTCCCAGAGAATGCCTTCATGAACAAAGACGGCGCCGTGCGAGCCGTTGTGATCGTGAATCGGCGTGCGCTGTCCAGGTTTCCAGCACAGCACCAGCATCTCCACAAACTCGTTGCGCATCACGCGATGGCGTGAATAATTTCCGGCCTTGAAACCCAGGTAGGGCTGCACTTCTTCCTGAGAAATCCCGGCTCGTCCGATCAGTTCATAGAGCTCCGTCAGTCCGGGAATGGATTGTCGACCAGCCAATGCGCCGGCTAAATCATGGAATGAAAGACTGCCGGATGATATCTCGCTTTGATGCTGGAGTTCGACTGCCACTGGATCTCCTAACGCTGGACAGAACCGCAAGAGTGGCGGCCCGATCGAAGGTCGCCGCTAGCTTATATTCTCAGGTTCTCTCCGAGTCAAGTTTTGATTTCGTAAATCATCTTCTTTTGAGCTGGCGTGGTGCTACTCGGCAAGCAGGATTCGAATATCGCGCACGTTCATTCCGGTTGCGCCCGTTGTGATTGCATCGCCGAGCGCGACAAAGAAAGAATAAGCGTCGCTGCGTTTGAGAAAGTCCTCCGGGTCAAGGCCGATTGCGTGCGCCCGCTGAATCGTGGTGCTGTCAACGATAGCGCCGGCCGCGGGACTATTACCGTCGATGCCGTCCGTGCCGGCGCAAAGCGCGACAAAGGCCATTGATCTTGATTGTCGATCTGGGTTTTCGCTTTCAAGCGCTAGTCGCAAAGCGGTTTCCTGGTTTCGTCCACCGATGCCGCTTCCATTTACTGGGCAAGCGAACTCGCCACCGGAAACCAGACAAATCGAATTCCGAGACGGGTTATGAACTCCGCCCATGTGGAATGCTTCGAGGCGTTTGAGGATCTCCGGGCAGCCCTCCTCGATCCGCTGATCGTTGATGTCGCGAGAGATTTCCGTGACAAAGCCCCGTTGCCGCGCAGCTTTGGCAGCTACTGCTAACGCCTTATCGTTGTCGAGCAGCACAAAATGATTTCCTATCAAGCTGGCAATGTCGTCAGAAGGGAAAGGCGCATCTGACTTCGCATCAATGGCGCGAAGAACTTGCCTGGGTAATTTGGTGTCAAGACGGTAGCGAGCGGTCACCTCACGGGGATCTGGAGCATCGCGCGAGGGGGCGAGCGTGGGACCCGAGGCGACATTTCGCTCTTGGCCTGATGGAACGTCTGAGACAATAAGCGTGATTTGATCGCAATTTGGTGCGCGCGCAGCCAATCTTCCACCTTTGACGGCTGAGAACGCTCGGCGCACGGAGTTGATTTCAACGATTGATGCGCCGCAATTGATAAGGACTTTGTTTGCCATCCGCAAATCCGCGAGAGCGATGCCCTGCTGAATCGGCCATTCGAGCATTGCTGAGCCGCCACCGGAAATCAGGAAAATCAAAAGGGCGCGTTCTTTGTTGGCGCGGTCAAGAAGGGCGAAAGCTTCTTCGGCTGCGACCAGGCTAGTTTTGGTCGGAAGAGGATGTCCGCCTTCGCGCCATTGCCAACGAGACGGCGGTACGCACGCCTCCGGCGTGCTGCACGCCGGAGGCGTGCGTACCGGGCCGACGATAAGACCACGGATAAACCGTTCGCCAATTGCGTCTTCGAGTGCAAGAGCCATCGGTAATGCAGCTTTTCCGATCGCGATTGAATAGATCCATCTGTTGCTCAACTCTATGGTCGCGTCCTGGACAGTCAACTGCGATCCTTTCAAGTGAACCGCACGACGGACGGCTTCGCCTGCATCGACGGCACGCAGCGTCTCATCAAAAATGTCGCGGGCGGCGAGACGAAGTTGCGTCAGATTCGGCATATGTCACTCAACGGTTATCGAGTCCCGCAGCGCGCGAAATCTTTTATCGCTGATTCCTCGCACCATGATCAAATGTTCGGGCCGGCGAAACGGACCGTACTTTTCACGATGTTCGACGATGCGCTCTGCCAATCCTCTCCCAATTCCCGGAAGCTTTTCCAACTCTTTCTCTGAGGCGGTGTTGATATTGATACGGGTTGCGGTTTGTTGATTCGTTGCGGCCATTGTTTGAACAGAAGCCGTCGGTTGCTGATCGTTCATCTGTACGGGAGTTGGCAAGTGTTCGCTGCGCGTACGTTTGACGCAGGCAGCGGCTGAGAGAATTAGGGCCAACGATAGAAGCGGGGCTGACAGCAGGGGAAAGACCAGGTGAGAATATGATTGGCTTGCCATAATTCAGATTTTATCCAAAGGCTCCGAGAAGAAGCTCCGAGGAGCGGAATCTTTATAGTTTGATTGAGCAATTTAGATCAAGAGCTCCGGAGATATTCCAGCCGATGAAGCAACAGTCGAAACATTTCGCTCCTCGGAGCTTAGGGAACGATATCTGACGGGACTCAGGAAATTATCTGGCCCGTCAAGATAATGTTCGTCGCCCAAAACTTTGTTTCATGAATGCAAGTTGCTGATTGAAAAAGGGATTGAGTCAACGCCGCTCACGAGTGCATTTTGCTGGAAATGATTCTTCGTAACAGACTTGTAACACGAAGGGCCGCGATCTTCACAGGGTTTTCCACAGAAGTTGTGGAAGTGAAATTGAGCTAAATATTCGGTTCCCAAATCTCGCGAAGATTAAGGACAAATCCGGGAAGTTCCGGTTCTCCAGAAATCTGTCCGGTGTTTTCAATCATGATCACGCTCTCACCTGGGCGATAGACATAAACTCGTCTCGATCTTGGCTCGAGCAACCAACCCAGTCGCGCGCCATTCTCGATGTACTCGTCCATCTTGGCCTTAACTTCCTCCAGTTCGTCGCTCGGCGAAAGCAACTCAATCACAAAGTCCGGGCACAGCGGGAGGAACTTCTCTTTCTCTTCCTGCGTCAAAACCGCAAGTCTCGATTTCTGTACCCACGCCGCGTCCGGCGACCGATCCGCGCCATTCGGCAATTTGAAACCGGTTGAGGAATCAAATGCCGCGCCGATACCGTCTTGCTTTGTCCAGATAACGAGCTGACCAGTAATTTCGGCGTTCCGATTACCCGTTTCTCCTCCGGTGGGCGGCATGACTATGATGTCTCCTTCGGCGTTGCGTTCGAGACGCAGGTCGCGATTGAGTTGGCAAAGCGCAAAGAACTGGTCTTCGGTGAGCTCAATGGCAGGCTTCAGATGAATTGTGAACGAGTTGAGGCTGACCTGCGGGTCGGCTAGAACTTGGCTCATTAGGGTGGTCCTCGGCTTCTTGCTGAGAAAATCTTACTTCTGTCTTAGCATAGCGTCCAGTCTTAGCGTGTTGGCATCATGCGCGTATGCTGACGCGACGTACGATTCGCTGGTTATTCCACTCCTTGTTCGTCCCATTCAGCGATCAATTCGAATGCGCGCGCCAGCACGGGACGCGGGCGGGCGCCGTCAGCCTGGCCGATGAGACCTTCGCGTTCCATTTGATCGAGCACGGCGGCAGCGCGACCATAACCGATGCGCAATCGACGCTGCAGGACTGAGGTCGAGGCGCGCTTCATGT
>QHXG01000327.1 GCA_003222845.1 Acidobacteriota bacterium
ACCGATCTGAAAGCCTGCGCGATCGAATTCTCTCGTTTGCAAACCGATGGCTTGGACGCGCGTGGGCTAGTGGGTCTGAATTTCCTAAAATCTTTTCACGTCGATATCGACTTCAAGCAGAAAGTTCTGCATCTTGAAAAGCCTTAGCCAGCCTGGAAGACCTGGGCGATCTCTCAGGTAAGGAAGCGTGGCTTGCTTCCGCTCTGTCACATTAACAAAGCAACGGGGGCAAGAAGTAACTGGAATCTAAGCAACCTCACAGGTTGGGAAGGGTGGCTTGCGCCCGCTGGTTTTTCAAAGATGCAATGAGAACAACGAGCGGGGCAAGCCACCCTTCCTGACCTGTGAGGGTTTTGAAATTACCTAATACCTGGAGGTCATGATCGCGGAGACAGAGGCAAAACAACTCATGTAGCTGTTAAATCTCGATCTTATCACCATAACCCGGGATTGTTACGTCCCATCCAAATCTTTCTCGAATGTGCTTAGCCATCGCTTGCGCCGCGTCTGGCTCGCCGTGAGTGACGAAGACTCGCTTGGGCGGAGACGGTATGCCCTCCAGCCAACGGACAACTTCCTTCCAATCCGCATGAGCTGAAAAGCCGCCAATCTTTTCGACGCGACAGCGGACGGGGACCCATTGGCCCAGAACCTTCACCTGTTTCTCGCCATCCGCGACGCGACGCCCAAGCGTGCCCCCTGCTTGATAACCGACAAAGACCACGGTCGCATTTTCATCCGGCAACAAGCGCAGCGCATGATGCAGCACGCGGCCGCCATTCATCATTCCCGAGGCGGCGATAATCACGCGCGCGCCTTCCGCCGTATTCAAACGCTTCGAGTCCTCTCTGGTTACGCAAGCGAGCATCGAATGAGTGCGTAGCGGCGTCGGATTGGTCTTGAGAGCATCAGCGTATTCTTGGTCCTGTTCCTCAGTTCGGGCTGCGTAGGCCTGCGTCGCGGCGGCGGCCATCGGTGAATCGACACACACAGGCAAAATCGGAATTCGCTTCTCATTCTCTAATTCGCGAATGAAGTAGAGGATTTCCTGCGCGCGTCCGACAGCAAACGCCGGAATCAGCACCGGTCCGTTACGCGTGGCCGCGTCCTTTATGATTCGTTCCAGCGCGTCCTTTGGGTGCTCGACATCGTGCAGGCGATCGCCGTAGGTCGATTCGACCAGCAGATAATCGCAGGCGGGCGGCGCCACGGGATCGCGAATGATCGGCTGATCGTATTTGCCCAGATCGCCGGAGAAAACCACCGTGCGGGTTTGTTCGTCATTCAGGCGGACGGCCACTTGACTCGAGCCCAGGATGTGGCCGGCGATACGAAACTCCGCCGTGATGCCTTTGGTAATCCGGACCTCCTGGCCGTTGTTGGGCACGACCTGGAGGAGTTTTAGCGTCTCTCGTGCATCCTGTTCAGTGTAGAGCGGCAACGCCGGCAAGTGCTTTGTGATCTTGTGTCGATTGCGATAGTCAGCTTCTTCTTCCTGCAAACGCGCGGAGTCCGGCAAAAGAATTTTTAAGAGATCGGCCGTACCCCGCGAACAATAAACCGGCCCGCGAAAACCATGACTCACGAAACGCGGCAGATAACCAGTGTGATCGATGTGCGCGTGCGTAATGATGACCGCGTCAACCGAAGCAGCATTAAACGGCGGTTCCTGCCAATTGCGATCGCGCAATTCGTGGCCGCCTTGGAATAGACCACAATCAACGAGCACGCGCGCGCGATCGGTTTCAATTAAATACTTCGAGCCGGTTACGGTGCCGGCTGCGCCCCAGAATGAAAGTGTTGACATGCGGGCGATGTTATCGAATTAAGTGCCTCACTGAAAGGGTTTATTTAACCGCAGAGGCCGCCGAGGTTGTCGCAGAGGGCGCTGAGAAACGCACAACCTCTGCGTTCCTCTGCGAAAACCTCGGCGTCCTCCGCGGTTAATCTGTACTTTTCAGCAACGGCCTGCTCGCTTATTATTGCACTCCGAGGAATGAATCAATGAAACAATCAAGTCTTCGCTTTATGTTCTTCGCTTTACTGGCAGCCGCAGCTCTCTGCACTGCCACTGTGCAGAGCGTGGCCCTGCTTCGACCAGCGCACGATAAGACGTTAGTTCCTGCGAGAGCGGCGACAGCGTCCTTCATCCAGTTTGACGATCCATACTCTGACTTTCGCAGCGCGCGCTATTCCAACGCCGGATTATTGAGTGAGGGTGACGAGAGCAAACTGGGCATGCAGCTTCATCGCGAAGTCACGAAGAAGTTTAATCTCACGAATGTGGGTCTTGATCGGGTCGAGCGTGTCGGCCAGCGCTGTGCGAAGGCCAGCCTCCGTCCAAACATGCTCTACAAGTTTCACGTCGTTCAGAGCCGCGAGATCAACGGTTTCTCACTTCCGGGCGGGCATGTCTATATCACGACGGCGTTGCTGCGCTTAGCAAACGATAATGAACTAGCTTCGGTGCTGGCGCATGAAATCGGCCACATCGTCGCGCGCCACAGCTTGAAGACGCTGCAAAAATCGCAGGAATACGATGAGATTGCGAAGTCAATTGGTGAACTCACGGGCGTTGCGGGTAGCGCTGCGCGAGATATCGGCGTGGCGCTGGGCCAGATGCTCGGCTCCCAACTGTTGACCTCTCACTCGCGGGATGAAGAACGCGAGGCAGACTTTCTCGGCGTGCGAGGAATGGCGCGCGCCGGTTTCGATCCGCAGGGCATGATAACGATGTTTCAAAAACTGCAGCGAATCGAGGAGCAGGACTCGAGTCTGCTGGGAACGCTGTTCTCAGATCATCCGGATGCCGGCGAGCGAATTGAGAATACGAGGTACGAGATTGCGCGGATGAGGCGACGGTAAAAAGGGCTTGACTCAAAGAGCGGGGGCAAGCCACCCTTCCTGACCTGTGAGGTTTATTAGAATCGTCTCTAACCTTAACAACCCTTGCAGGTCAGGAAGGGCGGCTTGCCCCCGCTCTGTAGCCAAAAAAGACAATCAGGACTGGGACAAGTAAGCCAAGGTTTCTCAATGCAGTCTTCACTCCCAATTGGCTCGCGATGATTCCACCAAAACAACCGCATTCCAATGCTTCTCCATGCAAACCGTAAACATAGTAGAGCGCGAACGCACTAAACCCGATCAGCATTAGGACCGCCAAAACTGCGCCGAGCCGCACAGTGCGCGGCACAATCAACAAAATCGCCGCGATAATCTCTGCCGTGATTACGGCAATCGTCGTCGGCCACTGCCAACGCTGATAATTAATCGAGGCTGAGCTGAGCAGCTCGGCGACATTGCCGGCAAACTTTTTCAGAATCCAGAGCTTGGCGCCGGCGGTGAAAAGAAAGAGAGCAGCGAGTCCGAACCGGCTAATCGCAATTATGAAACGGAGGACGCGGCGTGCAGCCATGACTCAGGCGACCTGTTTAATTTCCTGCCCAATGTCATACAAGAACTCCGGGGCAAAATCGGCACGATTGGGCCATTCGATCGTTTTGGTCTCATGGTTCACATAAACTTGCTTGAAAAAGTCCGGGTCCTTCAACGGTTCGAAGACTTCGCCATAAAGTTCTTGAGACAAATCAACGTCCTTGACGATTTTATCGCTGAAGTGAATGCGCAACCGGTAGGGTGCGATGTAGTCAACACTTATTACGTGGAGAAACATTAGTGTCGTCTCAAACCAAAGGAGGAACCGATTGCAATGGTCTTCGGGCGCGCGCCCGCTCCCAATTCATAAGAAGCTCTGGCTGATACTTTTCTGACCAGTCGAGTACCATCCGAAGAGCTCGCCGCGACATCTTCCCTTGCACAACGCCGGTCTCAATCTCAACAGTCACTTCCTGATCTTGATATCGAGCGTGAAAGTGCGGCGGCATGTGATCATTGTAATTCATGAAGATGATAATACCGAAGAAGCGGCTTATTGTAGGCATCGCATCACCCTGCCAGCGCTACCACCTTCTCCGCCGCGTCTTTCATCCCGCTGGCCACCGTAAAGTTCAATCCCGATTCGCGAATCACGCGCTGCCCTTCTTCGACGTTGGTTCCCTCCAGGCGGACCACCACCGGGACCTGCACACCGAGGTTTTTCGCCGCACCCACCACACCGCGAGCGACCATGTCGCAGCGCACAATTCCGCCGAAGATGTTTATGAGCACAGCTTTCACGTGCGGGTCCGCGAGCAGAATTCTGAACGCTGCCTCGACGCGTTCTTGTGAAGCCCCGCCACCCACGTCAAGAAAGTTCGCGGGTTCTCCGCCCGCCAGTTTGATTATGTCCATCGTGGCCATCGCCAAACCCGCGCCGTTAACCATGCAGGCGATGTTGCCGTCGAGCTTTATGTAATTGAGATCAAACTTCGAAGCTTCGATCTCCAGAGGCTCTTCTTCATTCAGGTCGCGCAGGTCGCGAAAGTCCGGATGACGAAACAGCGCGTTGTCATCAAAATTGATCTTCGCATCAAGTGCAATCAACCGATTGTCTTTGGTTAACAGAAAAGGATTGATTTCAACGAGCGACGCATCCATCGACTCATAAGCCTTGTAGAGTGATTGCATGAACTTCGCCGCCGATGAAATCAATTCATTCGGCAATTCCAAAGCAAAAGCCAGCTTGCGAGCCTGAAAAGGACGAAAGCCAACGGCCGGATCAATCGTCTCTTTGAAAATCTTTTCCGGAGTCTTCGCGGCCACTTCTTCGATGTCCATGCCGCCCGCCGCCGAAGCCATGAACACCGGCCGGCCGCTCGCTCGATCTAAAACGATGCCGAGATAAAACTCCTTATCGATGGGCAATCCTTCTTCGATCAAGAGCACTCGCACTTCTCTTCCCTCTGCCCCCGTCTGGTGTGTCACCAGTTTCATGCCGAGCATCTGGGTCGCCAACTCGCGCGCTTCTTCGGCGCTCTTCGCCAGTTTCACGCCGCCGCCTTTGCCGCGTCCGCCCGCATGAATCTGCGCCTTGACGACTACGGGCGCGCACGCTAATTCCTTCGCCGCCTGGTACGCCGCTTCGGGCGATTGCGCCACAAGGCCGCGCGGCACTGGCACATTGAATTTTTTCAGTAACTCTTTGGCCTGATATTCGTGTATCTTCATCGTATCGACGGAGCGCAGGCATCCTTGCCTGCGGTTCGCCGCCATCTTGGCGGCGCTTTTCCCTCGAGTGTAAATAGAAAAGCGCGGTGAGTTTACTCAGAGCTTAAGGACAATCGCAAGCAAGCTTCTCTAAAGACAAAAGCATGGTTCGTGATCGAATACAGATTGACCGTCGATCATTCATCAAAGCGGCAGCGCCGTTCGCGCTGGGACTGCACGCGATTGTCCGGGCCCAGGTTCCCATTGAGCGCGGACGATTCAGCGAAGACGACGTGCTCCTGGCGCGCGAGAAACTCTTAAGGATGGTTAATGAAGAACGCTCGCAAGCCGGTCTCGGAACTTTGGAGCTTGATGACTTGGCCTGCAAAGTCGCCACGGATCACGCCGTGGATATGTCGAAGGGCGAATTTCTCAGCCACTGGGGCAGCGATGGCCGCAAACCTTATCATCGGTATTCATTCGCGGGTGGAACCGACGCCGTGCAAGAAAACGCTTCGGCAGCAGACAATATCCAGTCGCTCGCACCGACGGGCGTGCTCAAAGACTTGCATGACATGCATCTCTCGATGCTCAACGAGAAGCCGCCCAATGATGGCCATCGTCGAACCATTCTTTTTCCGGTGCACACGCATGTCGGATTCGGAATCGCACTCCAAGGGTTTCACCTTAGACTCGCCGAGCTTTATGTCGCAAAATATGTGCGTGTCGATCCAATTCCACAACGCGTGAAGCCTAAACAATCGGTCTTATTCAGTGGTCGCGTGCTCAATCCTGAGAATGAGTTGGC
>QHXG01000328.1 GCA_003222845.1 Acidobacteriota bacterium
AGCTCAGGGAGACGTAATCGTTTAAGTCGTTAGTAATCTTGCGCACCTGGCCCTCGGGATACGAGACGTGCCAGATCTGAGCTGGACTGGCGAAGCTCTCTCTGGCAGTAAATACCAGCCCACTACCATCCCGCAGCCATGCCAGCTCACCAAGGCGCCACCACCGCTGTGAGTTAATCGTTCTTTGTGACCCATCCGCGAGCTGAACTTCGATCAAAGTTGTGTAAATGCCACTCGCGTCTGAGTATGTGGCAGGCCACACAATAACCTTGCCATCGGGCGACCACGCCGGGCCACTGAAAGGGCCTGGTACCATTCTCCGCGTGGCGAGTGGCCGCTCTGCGGTACCATCGGCATTCGCCAGTATCACTGAGACTTCCCCTTGTGATGGATTCCCGCGTACGAAGGCAAATTGCTTACCATCAGGTGAAAACGTGACGTTGCTGTCAATATCTGACACCAGCTTTTTTGCAGTACCTCCCAGCACCCCCATTTGAAAGAGCGCATAAGGATTTTTCTTATCCCACATGTTGTAATAGAGGTAGTCACCACTGGGAGAGAAGGTGAGCCCGAGGTAGGAAACATCAGCGGGAGGATTAATTTGGACATTGCTTGAGGTCGAAACTTGTCTCATCCAAAGACTCTGTTGGTCACCATCATCCACTACGTGCACGACGTATTTACCATCGGGCGAGATGGCCGCAGCCGTCGCCTTTCCGGTGCTGGTGAGTCTGGCGATCTTCATGGTCTGGAAGGAAAAAGCAGATTTGGTCTGACTAGTTTGGCTTTGCGTCCACCGTACGAGTTTGTATAACCCAAACGTAACGCCGCCAACGGCCAGCACTGCCAGGACGACGATAGCGACGCCGCCCAAACGCTTAATCTCGCCGATGATGTGCTGGGCGTTCGATGTCGTGTGGGTCGGTACTTCTCTGGTCGTGGCCGCCGGCTCCTGAGTTATTACTTCTCTTGTCTGGGCAATTTGGTCTGTGTCAGGTATCGGTAAAATGGAGCGGTCTGCGCTTGATTGAGTCTCTTGCAGTTGCCCGTGCAGGTCATGCAAATCGGAAAACAATTCCCGCGCGGTTTGATAACGCTCATCCCGATCTTTGCGCAATGTCTTCTTTAAGATCCACTTCAAACCCTCGGGAGATTCCAATGGAAGCGGCGGCAAGTCGTCTCTCAAAATTGAGGCAATAACATCCTGCGAGCTACCGCCGGTAAAAGGTTGTTTTCCGGTGAGCATTTCATAAAGCACGACCCCGAGGCTCCAGATGTCTGTGCGCGCATCCACGCTTTCGCCCCGCGCCTGCTCTGGTGACATATAGACGGCAGTCCCAATCGTTCTACCTTCCTCGGTCTTCACGAACAGTCGCGTCGTAGCTTCTGCCTTCATCGCAGCCGCCGGAAGGTCGGCCAGCTTGGCAATCCCAAAATCCAAAACTTTTACGTAGTTTTGCCGGCCAAGATGACTGCCTTTGTGCACCATGATGTTGTCGGGCTTGATGTCGCGGTGGACAATCCCTTTCGCATGGGCTGCCGCCAGGGCACTGGCCACTTGCATACAAATTTCCAATACTTCTTCCAATGCCGGGTGTTTACCGGCCAGGTATGTACCTAGCGTTACACCTTCAACGAACTCCTGGGTAATAAAATGGAATGCGCCATCCTGCCCAATCTCGTGAACGGTGACGATGTTCGGATGATTCAAAGCCGAGGCACTGCGAGCCTCCTGCTCGAAACGACGCAACCGTTCGCGGTCTTTGGTGAAGTAAGCAGGCAGCAGTTTGAGCGCCACCTTGCGACCCAGAACTGTATCCTGCGCCAGGTAGACCTCACCCATGCCGCCCGCGCCCAACGGCGCCAGAACTCTGTAGCGCCCGACTGTTTTCCCAAGCATTGACTCGTTTCCAGTATCGCTTCGCTGGTTGGCGAGTGACCAGGCTTCAACCTCCAGCGCCGGCTTTTCGATAAAGCTTCCTGCCCGTTCATGGGCCGCGATAAGCACTTCGACTTCTTTTCTTAACTGCTGATCGCCGGCGCACGCTTGGTCGAGGAACGCAGCACGCTCTTCAGGCGCGCGCTCCAGCGCCAAATGAAACAGTCTATCGAGTTGTTGCCAACGTTCAGGCATCATTGCTGATGACTCTTACAAACTGTTAAGGCTTGAAGCCGACGCGGCGCATGAGGTCCTGGAAGCGTGGATCGCCGCGCAGATTATTCCACTTCGGTTCGACTTTAAGAAAGGTCATTTTCGGTTCTCGCTGCTCGAACCCCCGCTCCAACCAGGCGAGCGCGTCGTCTCGGTCGTCCAGTCCGTTATAAACAAGTGCGATGTGATAAGGCGGAATGTAGTGCTCGGCGGATGATCTCAACAATTCTTCGAGCACGGCTCGCGCTTCTGCTCGTTTGCCGGATTTCGCCAGTGCGTAACCGAGCAATGCTAACGGGTAGGTACTAACGGGGGAAAGTTCTTTCGCCCTACGCGCTTCAGTGATGGCCTCCCCGTACATCCCTTTCTCGATATAAGCGCTCGAAGCAAAGATATGCGCGAACCCAAGATTCGGGTCCAGCTCAAAAGTCTTCTGCAATCTGTCCAACGCTTCGTCGGTTCGTCCAGCGTAAGTAAGCAACTCACCTTCGAGCGCGTTGGTTCTTACATTAAGCGGGTCGAGTTCTCTGGCGCGTTTTGCTTCGGCGAGAGCTTGCGCGTGCCGTCCCGTGTATGAAAGTAATTGGGCGTAATTCAGGTGAGCGTCGGCGCTGTTCGGATCAAGCTCTAACGCTCGCTTACACTCATTCTCGGCTGCGTTCCAATCCCAGTCGAACCGGAAAATGATGAAGCCGAGTTCGGCATGTGCTTCAGCCAGACGGTCGTCAATGTCGAGGGCCTTCTGCGCTGCCGCTTTCGCTTTCGGAAAAAATTCGGTTGGAAGCAGTTCGCCGCCGAGTGCCAGCGCGCGATATGCGCTCGCGAGTCCAACGTAGGCAAGCGCGTATGACGGGTCAACGGCAATCGCTTGTTGGAACAGGGAGAGGCTTGTTTGAACTTCCGAGCGGGTTACTTTGAGAAGATGATAACGTCCCTTGAGATAAAGTTGATATGCCTCCGGGTTTGCCGTGTAGTTCTTCGCCAGCTTCTGCTCTTCGGCGCCCGACAGCCGCACCCGCAACTTCTGTAAAACGTCATGTGTTATCTCGCTTTGCAGGGCGATGAGATCGGTGAGCTTTCTATGGTACTGGTCGCCCCAAATCTGATTGGCAGTCCGCACATCAACCAATTCCAAACTAAGCGTCAACTGATCTCCGCGCTGAACGACACGTCCACTCAAAACAGCCTGGACGGACAATTCTGACCCGACCTGTTGCGGCGCCAGGTCCCTGCCCTTGTAGCGAAACACAGCACCACGGGCCTTAACCGCAAGATTCGGCAATTGCGACAAGCTGTTGATAAGCGACTCCGTCATGCCGTCCGATAGATACTCGACATCGCTGTTGCCACTCTCGTTGATGAACGGCAAGACGGCGAGGGATTGAATTGGTGCGGTGTTAGAAGTGCGATTGGTGTAGAGCCGGTAAGCGAAGCCAATAGCGGCCAGTAGTAGAACGGCCAGTCCCGCAGCGAAAGTGGTTTTGTGGTTTTTGATGCCGCTGATAATGTATTCCACGCTTGGAGTCGGGCGGGCAATGCTGGCTTGCGTGTCTGCATTTTCCCTTGCCGTATCATCTCCGGTTCGGGATGTTCGTTCGTCAATGGCATTTCCACTCTGCCTTTGCACCTCACGCAAATCAGAGAACATCTCAGAGGAGGTCTGGTAGCGTTCTTCCCTGTTCTTTCGCAGTGCTTTCTCGACGATCCACTTGAGCCTGTCTGGAACCTCGACGGGGAGCGGTGGTGGCGCTTCTTTCAGAATCGAAGCGATGATGTCTTGGTGCGAGTCACCTTCAAAGGGCCGCCTATTGGAAAGCATTTCGTACAGCACTATGCCCAGACTCCAGATGTCCGTCCGCACATCTACCTTGTCTCCGCGCGCCTGCTCGGGCGACATATAACTGGCCGTCCCGATTACCGATCCTTCGTGTGTATTAAGCAGCACTCTCGTGATCGCCTCTGCTTCTCCGGTTGTCTGATCGGTGAGTTTTGCGATGCCGAAGTCGAGCACCTTGACGAGATTTTCTCTTTGAGCGAGGTGGCCGCCCTGACTGATCATGATGTTGTCTGGCTTGATGTCGCGATGCACTATTCCTTTCGCGTGCGCAGCGGCAAGTGCGCTGGCCACCTGCACGGCCACATCGAGTGCTTTGCTTGTCTCCATCGGCCCGTCTGCCATGCGCTCGCTCAGCGTCACGCCGTCGATGAACTCCGTGGCGATATAACGTACTGAATCAGCGTGGCCGATCTCGTAAATCGTTAGAATGTTCGGATGATTCAAGGCCGAAGCGGAACGTGCCTCCTGTTCAAAACGGCGCAATCGTTGGGCGTCTTCGGT
This sequence comes from Acidobacteriota bacterium, assembly GCA_003222845.1. Classification (GTDB taxonomy): domain Bacteria; phylum Acidobacteriota; class Blastocatellia; order Pyrinomonadales; family Pyrinomonadaceae; genus UBA11740. The sequence goes on from QHXG01000328.1 coordinate 4,491, forward strand.
GAAATGAGCCGGCAACAGCTTAAGCGCAACCTGTCGGCCGAGCGTGAGGTCTTGCGCTAGATATACCTCGCCCATCCCGCCCGCGCCGAGCCGTTCGATGATTCGGTAATGACCGATTGTTTGTCCTTTGATTGTATTAGGCGCTCGCGTAACTTGTTCGCCTGCCAACGCTTGAGCTTCGACTTCCAACGCTGGATTTTCAATGAAGCTTCCGGCGCTCTGGTGAGCCGCAAGCAGCGCCTCAACTTCTCTGCGCAACGAGACGTTCCCTACGCACGCTTCATCGAGAAATTGAGCCCGCTCCTTCCGATCAAGCTCCAGCGCCGAGTTAAATAACTTATCGAGTTGTTGCCAGCGCTCAGGTTTCATTGCTGATCCTTGAAATTGCTGATCAGGACGACATCTTTGTTCAGTGTCCCGCGTGCGAGCGCCAGTTGTTTCCCATCCCGGGACCACGCAAAAGAGAAGATTAGATCAGACTTGAAGTTGGTCAATTGTTTTGATGGGCCGCCATCTATTAACTGGCTATTGATGTTTGACAAGTCTTTTTGGTCAACGTAGGCGAGCGCGCGCCCATCGGGCGTCCACCGAATATAGTTGTAGCCCGAAAGATCCAGGATCCTTTGCGGCTCTCCTCCTTCAATTGGGTAGATCGCAGTCTTAACGTCGGTTGGTTGAAAGTAGGCAGAGGCAATCCACTTACCATCGGGAGAAATGGCCACCCCTAGCGCATTCTTATAGATTATCTGTTCATTTTCGCCCCCACCAATCGCTACCTTGCCTATGCCTCCCTTGCCGGACGTGATCCCATAAAGCACCGACTGGCCAGTAGGCAAGCACTGGGGGTTCAATTCACCCCCACCGTTGGTCAATTCCGTGGCATTGCTGCCATCTATGTCGATCCTCCAGATATGATTAGTGCCGGTGCGGTCAGACATGAAAACAACATAGCGGCCGTCATCTGAAACCGATGGCCGACTGTTATTGCCGGCATTAGCAGTGAGTTGTTTTTGTCCTGTTCCATTTGCCTCGATCAACCAGAGATCCAGATTGCCGCTCGTCCCCGAGGCATAGACGATCTTACCGTCGGGCGTCCACGAAATGCCTTCTACTCCATCAAACTTAGTGTGTGTGACCTGACTGGCCCGTCGAGCATCGTCGTTGGGGGCAATCCAGACATTCGAAACCTGCTCAGACTGAACAGTGACCAGGACAGAAGAGTCCGCCGTCAAACTCATGGCCAGATAATTGTTCAAATCGTTAGTGATCCTATGCGCCTCGCCGCCCGGATACGCGAGATACCAGATTTGAGATGGACTTGCGACGCTCTCTCTCGCAGTAAATACGAGTCCGCTACCATCCCGCAGCCAGGCGAGGCGCCCAATCCGCCACCACCGCTGTGAGCTAATAGGTTTTTCTGATCCGTCCGCGACCTGCACTTCACTGAGAGTCATGAAATTACCATTTGCGTCTGTAATTTCCGCCGGATAGGCAATGACCTTCCCATTGGGCGACCACGCCGGGTTGCCAAAAGGACCAAAAGCCAGTTTTCCTGGTGCAAGTTTCCGCTCCGACGTACCATCTGCATTTGCCACCATCACTGCCGTTTCTCCTTGCAATGGATACCCGCGCAAAAAGGCAAACTCCTTGCCGTCAGGTGAAAACGTGACGTTGCTGTCAAT
>QHXG01000837.1 GCA_003222845.1 Acidobacteriota bacterium
GGTTGCGTTACCGGCCGCGCCGATCGAGTTGCCGAGATTCGTGTACCGACCCAGGGATTGTCCCAAAGGCTGTTGAATCGGCGCCAGGTTAGCCGGGAAAGGATTTGACAGCGTCGCTTGAGGCCGGCCGTTGTTGATCGTCCCCGGCGCTGGCGTGCTCGTAGAGTAGCCTGCGTATTGATTGACGAAATCGCCGAGCGGGTCGCGGACCTTGGACGAGGGTGACATATAACGCCCCCATCCGAATCGGACCACCGATTTGTCGTCAAGCCGATAAGCCCCGCCTAATCGAGGCAGCAGGTTCAGCACTTTGCGGTTCCACGCGTGCCTGTTATTTGCGCTGGTAAAGATCCACGCGCCGTTGAAGAGTTGCTTCTCGCCCTTGCTCGCCAACAGGTTTGTGACCGCGGTGGGAATCGCCGGCGGCGTAGCCTGCATTTCGGGAATCGGTTGAGTCAGGTCAAGCTGTTGGGAAAGACGATTTTCGCGATCGACCGGCCCCGGCTCGTACTCACAGCGCAGGCCGAGATTGAGCGTCAAATTCTTGTTGACCTTATAGTCGTCATTGAAATAGCCGGCGTACCCCAAAGTAACCGCCTCTTGAATCGGAACGCGCGCCGCGATGGATGAAGTGTCGATGTAACCCAGCAGGAACGTCGCCCATTCGCTGCCAGAAGTGTTCAAGTTAGCACCGGAATTCGCGTTAGCGGTGAGGGACTGCTTGATGTTAAAGGTGAGCGGTTCAAACCGCGCTCCCTTGCCTCTATCGACTCGATACTCGCCGCCAAACTTCACCGAATGCTTGCCGATGTAAGTATTCAGCCGCGCCGAGCCGCCGTATCCTTGAGGATGTTGCCAAAACTCGCGGCCAGGACGTCCAAGCCGGTAGGTCGTGCTGCCGGCGACAAGATCAAATGCCGGATAGAAATACTGCTGCAGCGTATAGAGAGATGTCCAGAAACCGGTGGGAAATAGATTCGCTATCCCTTCCTTGCCGATCAGGGCGGTGTGGGCCGCATACTCATCCGTAAGCTGGTGATAATTCGCGCGCAGGTTGAGGACCATCTTCGGCGAAATCGTATAAACCGTATCGGCGGCGATGCTGAGACCGTAGCGATTACTGCCGTTAACGGGCAATAACTTTTTACCCGTCGGGTTCGACTCAAGAAGGCGCGCCTTGAATTGACCGTAGCGCACGAAGGTCTTCAACTTTTCAGAATAGTTCCAGTCAACCCTCTCAGAGAAATTCCAATACGTGGTGTTGTTAATCTTGAACCCCTGCAAGTTATCCTGGCTGCCAGGTAGATTAGGCAAGGGCAGCTCGGCGAACAACTTCTGCGCCGTGGGATCGAACCGGGCTGATGGAATGAGATTGCCTGTGAAAGCCGTGCGCGTGCCGCTAGAACCAGTCGAAGTCATCGGATCATAGATGGTTCGAATGACACCATTCCTGGTTGATTGGCTGAAATCACCCGCGCGCTCCAGAGCCGTAGGCACGGTTAGCGTAAAGGGCAAGGGAGACGCGTCATTCCAATGCTCGTATGAAGTAAACGTAAACAGCTTGTTCTTCATGATGGGACCACCAAACGTTCCACCATAAATCTTCAGGTTGGTGCCTCGGAAGTTAGTTTCATCCGCGCCCGCCGTTCGTTTGAGCGTAGGATCCGTAAGGGCGTTGAACCTCGGGTTACGCCAGTTCCCGATCGCCGTGCCGTGGAAGTCGTTCGTCCCCGGCTTCATGTTCAATACAATGACGCCGCCGGCGCTATAACCGTACTCAGCATCGATAGCGTTCTTTTGAAAAGTCACTTCCTGCACGGCATCCAGAGCCGGCGTGTACGCACTCTTATAGCTTGAAACCAACGGCACGCCGTCGAGCAGGACGTCGTTCGCCCGCGTGGTCTGTCCACCCACGTCGATGTCGCTCGCGTACGCGTGATGATAAGGCCGATTTTCGTTGGACGTGGAACCTGTTCCGGGAGACACGGTAGGATCGAGCGTCGCCACGTTGTAAGGATTGCGTCCCCTCAACTGATCGATCACCTTGTTTTCGATCGTCAACAAGGTGCTGCTTGAACCAAATTGGACCGCAACGGGTGATGCTTCTATCGTGACCGTCTCCTGCAATCCGCCGACCGCCAATTTTAGATCGACTGAAATGTCGCCGCGGACGCGGACGATCACATGCTCCTGAAGCGCTTTCTTAAACCCCGCGTGCTCGACCGCCACGGTATATTCACCGGGATCGACGAAGTCAAAAACGTAACGTCCATCGTCGTTTGTCTGGCGGGTCACCTCGACGCCCGATTCGATGTTGTGCAGCACCACGTGCGCACCCGGCACCGCGGCGCCGTTCTCATCGGTTATCGATCCTTGCACCTTGCCGCGATAATCCTGTCCCGCAGCGGACGCAGCGAACACGAGCATCAATGCAAGCACTAACATCAAGAGACGATAGTTCGGAGAATTCATTTTTGACCTCCAGAATATTCGGACAGAAAAGATATCGCATGGACTCGCTCCCCCAGCGATCTCAGAACTGGCAACCAGCAGGTTCAACGTGCAGTACTACCATTGCCAACGTC
>QHXG01000329.1 GCA_003222845.1 Acidobacteriota bacterium
TCGCCCGCAAGACTGACTCAACGAGCCTTCGTTCTTCCGATTCGCTCTGAGTATCGTGTAATCTCAACGCCAGTGATTGATTGGAACGAAATTAGAAAGCAATTTCCCGTGACTGACACTGTCGCTTACCTGAACTGCGCAGCAGCCGGACCGGTGTCGCGCGCGGCGCGTGACGCGGCATTGGGTTACTACGAAAAGATGATGCGTGATGGCGATGTGCATTGGAACCATTGGCTATCTGAACGCGAAGCGATCAGAAAGAAGATCGCAAACTTTATCAACGCCGAACCGGACGAAATTGGTCTCACCACCAATACTTCCTCTGGCATGAACGTGATCGTTGATGCGCTGGAGGATCGTGGTGAGGTAATTTCATCCACCCTGGAATTTCCCGTGACTACGCTGCCGTGGATGAATCGACGCATTCCCGTTCATCCGCTTTCGCCAGTTAATGGCGAAGTGAGAGTTGAAGACGTCGGCGGAGCGATGACGGAAAGGACCGGTGTCATTGCGCTCAGTCATGTGCAGTTCTCGAACGGTTTCAGGATCGATCCGGAGGAGCTCGCCAAGATCAAAGGTCGGCATGCGCTGGTTATTAATGCAGCCCAATCGGCGGGCGTGTTCCAAATCGACGTGAAGCGCATGCAGATCGATGCGCTATGCGCCACGGGTCACAAATGGATGCTGGCTGGATACGGATCGGGGTTCGTCTATCTAAGCCGTGAACTGCTTTATCAAACCCACTCGCGCACGCTGGGCTGGCTAAGCGTTGAAGATCCCTTCGCAGATCGCAATGACGAGTTGCGTCCTCGTCACGATGCGGCGGCGCGAGTCGAGCTTGGCTGTCCGCATTTCGCGGGAATCTTTGCGTTGGGTGCAGCTTTGAATCTCGTCAACGAGATCGGAATTGCGAAGATTCAAGAGCGGGCGCTGGAATTGAATCGAATCTTAACGTCACGGCTCGAAGAAACTGGATGGAGAGTTCTGTCGCCGCTGGAAAGTGAAGACATGCGATCGGCGGAGACGTTGGTCCAAGTCGACCAGCCCGCCGCCGCCGTCCATCAACTGTTCCGTCGCGGCGTCATCGTAACTGAAAAGCCGGAAGGCATCCGCGTCGCCACGCACTTCTTTAATAACGAGGATGATATTGAGAGATTGATCGTGGCAATGAGTGAGATTCGACAAGTAGCATAGACTTCAGTCGGTGGTCGGCGGTTCAGCCAAAAGACCACAGACTGAAGGAACCTCTGAACAAGTACGTTCGACGCGTAGCGTCGATCTGAATTTAGCCCGGCCTTTCAAGGCCGGGAAAGGCGAACAAAATCTTCACGTCGCGTAGCGACGCCTGAAGCTGGTGCAAATTCAATTGTCGCTACGCGACAAGACTGACTAACCACCCTGATCCCGGCGTTGAAACGCCGGGCTAAACTCATACCGACGCTACGCGTCGAGGGTACTTGATTAGAGTTCCATCTAGTCTACGCTACTCATTTCTTCTTCGTCTTCTGTTTCTGACGCGACGAGGGATTCTTCGTCGATTGTCCGAAGTGCTTGCGGCACAACATCAAAAACTTCTGATGAATTGGCGATTCATAACCGCCCACCAGACGAGCGATGCCAAGCTGCCAGTTGATTTGGGCCCCTTCGATCCACCAACGCACCAGAGTTCCCTTTCCTACTTCCTCGAGCACGGATTGCAGCGGCACAATGCCGACACCCATATCTGCTTCGACCATGCGTTTGATAGCGGCCAGCCGGCTCAGTTCCATCGCGACTTTCAGCTTCACGCCGGCTTGCGCAAAAAATTGATCGATTAAGCGGCGCGTATTGCCGCCCCGTTCTCCGAGAATCAACTTTTCGCCCGCCAGTGCATAGGCGCTGACGACCTTCTGTTTCGCGAGCTGATGTCGCGGCGAAGCGATGGCTACTAACGAGTCCTCGCTTAAGAGTTCCGTCTGCACGCCGCGCGCCTCGACGGGCAATGACACGAATGCAGCATCAATTTCGCCGGCGAGCACTTGCTGAACGAGGAGCGCGCTCGTGCCTGAAACGACTGAGGTCTCGACCCCTGGATATTTCTCGCGCAACTCTTTGAGAATCTGCGGCAGAGGATCGGCGCTAACCATTGCCGATGCGCTCCCAATGCGCAAGCGACCAAGCTCAGCTCCAGTCAAAGCGGCCAATTCCTCTCGCGCGGCATCATGCTCGCGCAGGATCACGTACGCGCGCTCGAGCAGTTTTTCGCCCGCTTCAGTAAGAATTACCCGGCGCGGCGCCCGCACGAAGAGTTGCGCGCGCAACTCGACCTCAAGTTGCTTGATTTGCATGCTGATCGCTGCCTGCGTCACGTGAACGCGCGCGGCGCCCGCCGTGAAGGTGCCCGTCTCGGCGATGGCCACGAAGGCCCTTAGTTGCCGGATTTCCATCTCGCCCCCTGCATCAACCAGAATTATTAGACGGATAAGATCTTTTAGTTTCCATTATAGCTGGGGCGTTCCTAGAATAGAAACCTTTAACCGCCTGCCGGACATCGAAGACGATTAATGACGATCGCGCAACCAACTGTTGACGTGCTGCCGCGACGGCTTGCCCCTTTGCGCGAGCTGGTCGTGGGTGTTGATGGTGGCGGCACGCGCACCCGCGCTGTAATTCTCAGCGGCGATCACATATTGGGCGAAGGAACGGCTGGTCCATCCAACCCATTGCGGGTGGGCATCGCGAACGCCGGCGCGGCAATTCGCGAGGCGATTGATAAAGCCTGCGCCGCGGCTTTGATTCACCGCGACGATATCGTAGCGGGCGGAATCGGACTCGCTGGCGTGCGCCGCAAAGATATCAGAACGCGGATGCGCGAAGTCTTGATCGAAGGTCTGGGCATCAAGAATATTGAAGTGATTACGGACGGCGAGGCGGCGTTGTATGGCGCCACCGACGGAGCGCCGGGAATCGTCGTCATCTCCGGCACCGGATCGATCTGCTGCGGAGTTAATCGCCAGGGGAAGCGAGTATTTGCGGGTGGTTGGGGCCCGGTAGCGGGAGATGAAGGCAGTGGTAATTGGATCGCGCGCCGGGCGCTTCAAGCGGCGGCCCAGGCTACGGATGAACGCGGCCCGAAAACCTGTCTGGTCGCCGCGGCGTGCGAATATTTTCAGGTGGCCACGCCGGATGATCTAGCCACCGCAATTTATGCTCCGTCGATGACCAACGAACGTATCGCCGGTTTCAGCAAGCTAGTGATCGACGCCGCCCGCGCCGGAGACAAAGTGTCGCGGCGAATTCTGAACGAAGCCGGAATTGAGTTGGGTAAAGCCGCGGCCACCGTGATTCGCAAATTGAAAATGGAGCAGGAACGGTTTCAAGTGACCTTCGTCGGCGGTGTGTTCGGGGCCGGCGAGTTTTTGATCGCGCCGTTGCGCGGAGAAATTTCGCGCGTCGCGAAAAAGGCTTTCATCGCCGCGCCAAGCTTTTCACCAACGATCGCGGCGGGCCGCTTGGCCCAGGAACATCTCCGCGGATGGCCGGTCGCGGTATGAGGTTCTTCCTGTCCGATAAACTTTAGTTTGTAGCTGCTCGCCGGGTCGGTGAAATCAAGCGACGACAAACTAAGGGAACGTCTGATCAAGCTCTGTTGACGCGTAGCGTCGTCATGAATTTAGCCCGGCGTTTCAACTCCGGGTAGGATCGACGAAACATTCGCGTCGCTTCGCGACGGTTGAAAATAGTTCAGAATAATGGGGAAATCAGTCGTCGCTACGCGACGCGAACAACCTACCACGCACTCCCCGGCGTTGAAACGCCGGGCTACAGTCACGCCGCCGCTACGCGGCGAGGACACTTGATCAGAGTTCTCTAAAGTTTATCGGACATTCGCATTCACGATAATGCCAAACGTCGTTGATTCGATCCCACTAACTGAGCAGGAGAATCCCCGCACAGCGCAAATCAGTTCTTTGCCAACTGAAGCGATTCTGCGTCTGATAAATGAAGAGGACGCGCGCGTGGCGGAAGCCATCGCGCAAGTTCTGCCTGAGATTTCGTGGGCCGTTGATGGCATCGTCGCTCGTCTGCGCACGGGCGGCCGGCTCTTCTACCTCGGAACGGGCACCTCGGGTAGGCTGGGCGTGCTCGATGCCGCTGAATGTCCTCCTACTTTCGGCGTGTCGCCGGAACTAGTTCAGGCGATCATTGCGGGCGGTTACGAAGCATGTTATCGGGCCGTCGAAGCTTCGGAAGATGATGCGGAAGTCGGCGCCCACGATTTGGACGCGCGTGGCTTTACCGAGCAGGATGCTCTGGTCGGTATCGCGGCATCAGGTCGTACACCTTACACCGTCGGAGCGGTTGGACATGCGCGACAACTCGGAGCATTGACAATCGCGATTACCTGCGCGCCTGATTCGCCGATTACCGCCGCCGCAGAAGTCAGCATCGTTCCCGTAGTGGGACCGGAAGTAATCGCCGGTTCGACGCGATTGAAAGCCGGCACCGCCCAAAAGATGGTACTCAATATGATCTCAACCGCGACTATGATTCAACTTGGGTACGTCACCGGTAATCGCATGACGAACGTGCAGACGCGCAATGTGAAGTTGCGTGCGCGGGCGTTACGTATTCTGCAATCCGAAGCCGGTTTGAACGAAGAAAGCGCTAGAGAAATTCTAAACCGGGCGAATGGAAATTTGCCGGCCGCACTGATCATAAGCAAGACTGGTTGCGCTCGCGAAGCGGCGGAATCAGCTTTGGACAAATCGCGCGGTGTAGTTAGTGAGGCTTTGGATCTAGTTAGAAAGCTACGTTAGCGGCAAATAATCATCATGGGGTTTTCGGCTATCGATTATGCGGTCCTCCTGATTTACCTGGCAGGCATCACGATCTTCGGCGTGATGTTTCGCAAGCAACAGCGGACCGTCAAAGACTACTTCCTCGGCGACAAGAACACCTCGTGGATCGTCATTAGTCTTTCAATCGTCGCGACTGAAACCAGCACGCTTACCCTTATCGGAGTTCCCGCGCTCGCTTATGCCAACTACGCGCGCCCTGAGCAAGGCGGCAATTTCACCTACTTACAAGTCGTGCTCGGTTATATTGTCGCGCGAATTATTATTAGCTTTCTTTTCATCCCGGCGTATTTTCGCGGCAATCTGCTGACCGCATACGAACTGCTCAAGAACAGATTTGGCGTCAAGACCAAGAATTTTGCCGCCTCGCTCTTTTTGATCATGCGCGCCCTGGCCGAGGGCGTGCGGGTGTTTGCTGCATCGCTGGTGCTGAGCGCGGTGCTGAGTGCAAGTTTGCCCGGTCTACCCTATTTGTGGCTCTGGTCAATCATCATCGTAGGCGTGCTGACGTTAATCTATACCTTCGAAGGCGGTATCGCGGCGGTAATCTGGACCGACCTAATTCAGTTGGTCATCTACATAGGCGGTTCGTTGCTGGCTGCTTATGAACTCGTGCATTTGGTTCCCGGCGGCTGGAATACCATTGCAGCTCAAGCGCAAGCGGCCGGCAAATTTCAACTGACCTCGTTCAAATTTGATTTTGGAGTGCCGTTTACTTTCTGGGCGGGACTTCTGGGCGGAACATTTCTGACGATGGCTTCGCACGGGACGGACCAACTACTGGTGCAGAGACTGCTGACGTGCCGGAACAAGCGCGAAAGCCAAAAAGCCCTCATCCTCAGCGGTTTTGTTATCCTGTTTCAGTTCACCTTGTTTTTGACGATTGGCGTGATGCTCTATGTTTACTACAAGTCCTCTCCGCTGACGACGAAGCTGGCGAGCAATGACGAGATCTTTCCTACCTTCATCGTTCAAAGGCTGCCGCACGGAATTTCCGGCCTGGTGATCGCGGCCATCTTTGCGGCGGCGATGTCGAACTTGAGCGGCTCGCTTAACTCGCTCTCTTCAAGCACGGTGCTTGATTTCTACAAGCCCTTGCTGCGGCCGCAAGCGTCTGACCACGATCTATTGAAGCTCTCACGCTGGTTGACTGCGGCGTGGGGAATCGTTCTGATCGCGATTGCAGTTTTGGCGAGCAGTTGGGGATCGGTCTTTACTACCGGTCTGACGATCGCTTCGCTCGTTTATGGCCCAATGCTGGGAGCGTTTCTGCTTGGCGTTCTGACCAGGCGTGCAAACCAAGTCGGTGTGATGACCGGAATGGCCTTGTCGCTGGCGTTCATGCTGTTTATCAAGATTCAGTTTTCTGCCGCCGTCGCGTGGACGTGGTACGTGCTTATTGGAACGGTTGTGTGTTTCAGTGTCGGTTATGCGGTTAGCTTGTTGAAAGGAGCGACCGTGCCGGACGTCGCGGTGGAGCAGATGGAACCGTGAAAAGAAGATCAGTCGCGACTCTCATTCACACCCGGTTTCAAC
>QHXG01000330.1 GCA_003222845.1 Acidobacteriota bacterium
TTACACCACGTCGCACAATCTCGGGCAGCAATTCCGCGCAATTCCCTATCAACCCGACTGACACAGCGCGCTTCTGCTCGCGCGCGTCTTCGCAAATATCGAGCGCTTCGTCCAGCGTCTGGGCCATCCGATCGCAATATCCGGTCTGCACGCGTCGCTCGATGCGCGCCGGATCGACTTCGATTCCCAGAAATACAGCGCCATTCAGCGTCGCCGCCAAAGGCTGCGCGCCACCCATCCCGCCCAAGCCGCCTGACAACAACAGTCTGCCACTCAGGTCCCCGCCGAAATGCTTGTCAGCCATCGAAGCAAACGTTTCGAAGGTTCCCTGTACGATGCCCTGCGTGCCGATGTAAATCCAACTACCCGCAGTCATCTGGCCGTACATCATCAAACCTTTGCGCTCGAGTTCATGAAAGTGATCCCAGTTGGCCCAGGCGCCCACCAAATTGGAATTCGCGATCAAGACACGCGGCGCATATTCATGTGTGCGAAAGACTCCAACCGGTTTTCCCGATTGCACCAGCAGCGTCTCATCGTTCCCCAACTCCTGCAGCGACCGAACAATCGCGTCGAACGATTCCCAATTGCGCGCAGCTTTACCCGCGCCACCGTAGACGATCAATTCATCCGGCTTCTCTGCCACTTCGGAATCGAGATTGTTCATCAGACAGCGCAGCGCCGCTTCCTGATGCCAGCCTTTGCAGATGAGTTTCGCGCCACGCGGGGCACGGATGTTCTTACTGGAAGTCGTTGTCAATAGTCTGGTCCTATTTAAAGAAGCGTCTTTAAGACGGCCACATCGAGTTCGGTTAGATTTCGCCAGCGCTCGTCATTCGTAACTATGACTTCGGCCTGGTGTTCGATTGCGGACGCAACTTGCAATGCATCAGGAGTTCGCAGCCATAGATACTTGGCACGCAGTCGCGCTGCTCTCTCGCAAACTTCCTGATTGATCGGGTAAAGAGTGATGTTAGCAGAGTTCGGGATGTTCTTCGATGTAGTAGATCAGAGGCGCGGAGTCAAAAGCGCTGGACTTTCCAGTAATTAACGAGGTCAATTGTCCCACGAGTCGCGCTCCGCATTTACGTAGTCCTGAGCGTCAATGCCTTGCCACAGCTCTTTACCCAAGCCGCGCAGTTCGGTGATGTGGTGCTGCTGCGACGATGGTCTCTGTGCCAACGCTCGACGCAACCGCTCCTTGTCATCTGGTGCGAGATGCTTTGCCGCTTCGATCAATGCTTCTATGTTTTGTGTAGACATGCCCGCATTCCTCCTATCAACCCAACTCATAGGGGCTTCTTTTGCGGTCATCGCGGACCTCTTTGAGAACGTCGCGAAAGAAATCATCGAGTGCTTGATCGTCCAAGCCGCTTTCAGCAACCTGCCTGCAAGCAGGAGCCAACAATTCATCGACTGAAGGACGACGAACCGCTTCTTCGAGGAGATCGGAAGCCACAATCGAGAGGTCCTGTCCCAGTCTCGCGGCGCGCTGGCTTAGCTTTGTCTCAGCTTCAGCTGTTAACGAAATACTTATGGTCATAGCTTCGATCCTGCTCGCTCAAATCCACGAATCGCGCTCCGCATTGACGTAATCCTGAGCATCAATGCCCTGCCAGACTTCTTTGCCTAGCCCACGTATCTCTGTGATTCGGCGCAGTCCGGCTGGAAGCCTTGATTCCCCCAACAATGCTCTAAGTAATCTTTCATGATCCTCGGGTGTGAGGTGCTTGGCAGCTTCGATTAAAGCCTCTACGTTTGTTTGCGTCGACATATCGTGCTCCTGATAAAAGGAAGAATAGCACACGAATAGCCTACCGTCGTTGTGCAACCCGCGCAAGAGTTCTAAAATACCCGCACGCTTTTATCGGAGGTTTGGTATCCATGAAGAGGTCGCTCAAGGTTACTCGTTTCGCAAAACCAATTCGGCTCATTTCAGTCCTGCTAACCACATTCCTCTTCTGTCAACCGACCTTCTTACTAATTGGAAACGCGCAAGGTCGAAAGCAACGCGGCGAAAGGAAATCGGCGATGCCGGATGATCAGCGCATCGCACATGTGCTGTCGCGTTTGACCTTTGGCGCGCGTCCGGGCGATCTCGAGCGCGTGAAGACGATGGGCATTGAAGCGTTCATCGCGCAACAACTCGATGCGGATTCAATCGACGACACGGGAGCGATCGCGAAGCTTAAGAAACTGCCGACTCTGGGAATGGCGACGCCGGTGATCATCGAGCAGTACACGCCGCCGAAACCTGCCGTCGTCCCATCACCAAGTCCGGCGAAAGCTTCAGACAATGTGACTGCGCCGGCGCAAAAGGCCATTGCGGAAGCGCCGCAGTCTGCAAATCCAGGCATGCCCGCGATGCAAAACGAAATGCAGAATGCGAAGAAAGAAGATGCAGGCGGGACGCCTGCGCTCCCAGCTCCGAAGCCGACACCGCCACCGAAGAACCCCTATATGGTGATCACGGACTTGCAGCGTGCGAAGCTCTTGCGAGCTGTCTATAGCGAACGACAGCTTTACGAGGTAATGGTTGATTTCTGGGAAAACCATTTCAGTATCTTCGCGAACAAGGACGACGATCGCTATTTGCTCACCAGTTTCGATCGCGAAACCATTCGTCCCTTCGTTATGGGCCGGTTCCGCGATCTGCTGGGCGCAACCGCGCATTCGCCGGCGATGCTTTACTATCTCGATAATTGGCGTTCGAGCGTTCCTCGTCCATATCCCGCCAAAGGCGACAAGCCCGCCGGAGTCGATGGCGGGCTCAATGAAAATTACGCGCGCGAATTGATGGAGCTGCACACGATGGGCGTGGATGGCGGCTACACGCAGAAGGACGTGCAGGAAGTTGCGCGCTGCTTTACCGGTTGGACGATTGAAAAACCAAACCAGGAAGGATTGTTTCTCTATCGACCGGGTCTGCACGACAATGGCGACAAGATTGTTCTTGGCCACAAGATTCTTGCCGGTGGCGGCATCGCCGACGGCGAACGCGTGCTCGACATTTTAGCGACGCATCCTGCGACCGCTCGGTTTATCGCGACGAAACTGGCGCGCCGTTTCATCAGCGATGATCCACCTAACTCAGCAATCGATCGCGCCACCGAGGTATTTCTCAAAACTGATGGATCGATTCGCGAGACGTTGCGGGCGTTGATCACGTCGCCGGAGTTTTTTGCCGCCACGACTTATCGCGCGAAGCTGCGATCGCCTTTCGAATATGTAGCCGCGGCGATGCGCGCACTGAATGCCGATACCGACGGAGACCGCCCGGTGCTCGATGCGATTGGACGAATGGGCCAACCGGTCTTTGGCCGCATCACCCCGGACGGTTACGCGGATCGCGCCGACCAATGGCTCTCGAGCGGTGCGATGGTGGGGCGCTTTAATTTTGCGAGCGCGCTGGCGACAAACCGGATCAAGGGTACCAAGATCGATTTCGAGAAACTACTTTCCGGAATCGATCCGGCAAACAAAGTTCAGGTTGCGTCGCGACTCGCTCAGTTGACGTTCGCTTCCTCGGAAACGCGAACGGAATTGGAAAAGGTTTTGGTCTCTCCTCCCCCTGGCGCGATCGTTGCGCCGAGTTCAGCCCCAAATCTCTCCGTCAGTTACGCGCAGGCTGCACGAAATTATATCTCGGACTTAATCACCTTGCTTATTGGCTCGCCCGAGTTTCAGCAGCGATAAAATGCGCGCTAATATTGGAGTGCGCCGGCAGAGCCCGGGGTCCCCAGCGGGGCAGCCCCGCTGGGGTGGCAGCGCAGCGGCGACGGCGCTTTGGATCCTAGGCCGCAGTCGTGTCAGAACCGCGAGCGGTAGCGACCGGATCATTTTCCATTTGTCATTTAGTATTTTTCATTTGCCATTGTTGGACACTGCTGCCTACAGTCCAAAATGCCATTGACTCTAGCGTGTGTCACAAATGAACTATCTTCAAATGGCAAAATGGTAAATGGAAAATGACAAATGGAAAATGATCCGGTCGCTACCGCTCGCGGTTCTGACACTTATAGTCCCCACTTTTCATCCGGTGGCCATTCCGGCGCAGCGACGTGCGACAATCACAGTAAACTTCACACCTGGCCATCCCGCGAATCGTTTCATCCCTTCACACGCGCTCGGCGCCGGGGTTGATGGCCATGCGGAAGGAGAAACCGATCGTCAACTGTCTCCGGCGAATATCACCGCAATGCTTTCGGCCGGATTCAAGCCGCTGACCTATCGTTTGCGAACCGAACTCGCGGGTGAAGCATGGCATTGGAATCCCAACGGTAGCTGGAGCGATCCAACACATCGGCAAGGTTACTGGACCTCGACCAGCGAGCTTGGCGACCCAATTCACGTATGTTATGGCTACCGCCTGCCACGACGCGGCAACACGATCGACCAGGCTAACGACGACGATTATTCGCGTCTTGACGACGGCGACACTGAGACTTTTTGGAAGAGCAATCCTTATCTCGACGAGCACTTCTCTAAAGAAGACAACTCAATAAGTCCGCAATGGGTGATGATCGATCTCGGTGCGCCGAAGCAGATCGAGGCCATCAGAATTCTATGGTCGCAGCCTTTTGCCACAGATTTTTCGGTCGAGTACGGTCACTTTGTTGGCCGGCCGGATTTGTCGCAGAGACTGCCGACCGAATGGCGCGCTTTTCCGCGCGGCAGAATAACCAAAGGCGTAGGCGGCGATGCGCTGCTGAAGTTATCAATTGCGCCAGTCACAGTCAGGTTCGTTCGCATTCGTTTGAACGAGAGTTCCGGAACCAGTACCAATAACTCAAGCGATATCCGCGACCGGCTTGGCTATGCAATCCGCGAGATCTGTCTGGGCTCGCTTGATCGCCGTGGCCGATTGAAGGACGTGATTCATCACGCCGCCCAGCGAAACGGCCAGACAATCATCTATGTCTCTTCCACGGATCCGTGGCATCGCGAGATTGACCGCGATGAACAAACCGAGCAGCCGGGCTTTGATTTCATTTTTAATAGCGGTTTGACTAACGGCTTACCGTTGCTGCTTCCAGTGCCAATGCTTTACGACACTCCGGAAAACGCCGCTGCCGAGATTCGATATCTGAAAGCCCGTGGCTACGCGTTCGAGCGAATCGAAATGGGCGAAGAGCCTGACGGTCAATTCGTGGCCCCTGAGCATTTCGCGGCTTTGTATCTGCAATTTGCCAAGGCGATCCACGACATCGATCGAACTTTACGGCTTGGTGGGCCAAGTCTCCAGGACATCGAGCAATCGCAGGTTCCCGGAAGAATTGAGTTCGGCAAAGCCGGATGGCTCGGTCGGTTCCTTGAGTATTTGAAGCGCCACGACCAGCTCGACAAGTTCTCGTTCTTTTCCTTTGAGTGGTATCCGTTCGGCGACGACTGCAAACCTCAACAGTTGGTCGAAGAGACAGGAATGCTGACGGACGCCTGGCGCGAACTGCAAGAGGGCGGACTTACACATGACATTCCGTGGATCATGAGTGAGTACGGCTATTCCGCGT
>QHXG01000331.1 GCA_003222845.1 Acidobacteriota bacterium
TTACCTATGGCGATTTTGGGCCGCCACCTAAGCCTAAGAAAAAATAAGGAAAGTGTAAGTCCGCCAGTAGTTAGTTTCCTGTTTGACCCGTAAACACGTTCTTATCGATTTGTGCAGGGTTCCCGAGCACGACGAAGCGAAAGTTGTGCATGTACTTTTGTGCTACGCGTTGCACGTCGCCTGGCGTGACGGCGCGCAACTTTTCCAGAAAGAGTAGCGAGTTGCGCCAGCCGCCGCCAATCAATTCGTATTGCGCCAGCTCGGCAGCCTGCGCGGCATTGGTCTCCTGGCTCATGTAGTAGGTAGTGAGAAACTGCGCGATCACCGCGGTGATATCGTCTTGATCGATCGGCTCGCGTTGCAGCCGTAAGATTTCATTGAGCATGACGCGTACGGCCTGGTTCGCGTCGACTGCGGTCACGTAGAGACCGCCGATGTTTGCGCTCTGGCTGCGCAAGAACGCGATCGCGCAAGAGCGATGCCGCGACGCGCATCGGATAAATGTCAGGCGAAATGATCGAAGGCGCCCCGAATATGCCCTGGACGTAGTTGGTGGGCAGCTCGCGACTGGTGACCTCAACGGTCGACGCCGTGAAAGAGATCGCCGGTGGCGTTTGCAACTTGTAATCGCCGCGCGGAAGTTTGGCGAAGGACGTGGCTATCCTTTGCTTCAGTTGCACCGGATCAAGATCGCCTACCACCACCAAAAGCAAATGCGACGTCTGGATGATTTTCTGATGGTAGGCGCGCAGATCGTCCGCCGTCAGGCGCCCTACACTCTCGGCCGTTCCTTCGGGCCGATTCAAATACGGGTGGCCGGCATAAGCGACGCGTTCCTGCAATCTCTGCAAGTAAGTATCCGGTTCGTCGGCATCATCGCGCAGAGCCGCCACCATTCGCGCTTGCACCAACGCGACATCGTCTTTGTTAAATGCCGGATGCAACGCTACATCAGTGAAGATTTCCCAGGAGCGATCAAAGTTGGAACGCGTCGCGGTCAGCGAGAGCACCGAGTAATCGTAGCTAACGCTTTCCCCGATGACGGTACCCATGCGCGATAACTCTTTGCGCAGACGTTCGCGCGGAAAACCCGTGCTGGCTTCGCTGGCAACGTTGAGCATCAGCGATTCGACGCCGGCGTTGGCCGCATTTATGTTTTCAACTCCGCCGCGAATGAAGAGTCCGGCGGCCACTGTCTGGCTGCCTTCACGGCGCTTGACCAGGACTTTCAGGCCGTTGACATCGAACTCGGAAACCAGCGCTGCCTGCCGAGCAATAATGGACTGGAAATCCGGAGTGGTGGCCTGAGTCTGGGTTGATTGAGCGCGCGCTGACGAAGCGAGCAGGACGATAACAAACAAGCAACAGACAATAAGAGAAAGCCATTTTCCATTTGTCATTTGACATTTGTCATTTGTCATTTTTTCGATCTCTCGTTTCGTCACGTCTCAACCTGTTCGCAATTGTGAGACTAAGACAGCATTCATATCGTCATTAGATCCGCTCGCCAAATGCCAAATGAAAAATGTCAAATGACAAATGACAAATGGAAAATGATCTTTTACTGCCCTATTAGATCCTCCGGCGTGAGCTTCGCTTGCTGCTGCGCCTGCTCCGAGATCAGCGCGAGCCCGATGTGCGATTTGCCCTGAATATAAGTCGTGATGTACCGGCTGATTTCGGCGCGTGAGGTGCGACGCAGATTGCCGAGATAGCCGCGGAAATAATCGATGCCGGTCGATGACCACCAGAAGCCGAGCGTCTTGGCGTATTCGTCGAACTTCTCGCGTGAATAAAGATCGTCCGCTTCGAGCAGGGCCTTTGCGCTCTCGAGTTGCTCGTCGGTGTAGTAGTCCTTGTCATTGAAATGAGCGATCTCGTTGTAGATAGCATGCAATGCGGCCTTCGCCTTGTCCGGAGTTGTCTGCGCGACGATATTGATCGGTCCCACGTTCCGCTGCGTGTAGTAGCCGATGGCCACTCCGTTTACCAACCCGCTGTCAACCAGGTTGCGCTGAAAACGCGAATCGGGCTGTTGCATGATGAACGAGAAGACGTCGGCAGCATAGGTAGCGGCGTTGTCCTTGCCTATTGAAGGACCCTGCCAGCCAATCTCCATGATCACATTTGTTACCGGCTGCTTGATGATTGAGCCTTCGCTCTTTGGCAGCGGCGGATGCTCAACCAGAGGGAATTCTACAAAGGGATCTTTCTCACGACGCGGCCATTCGCCAAAAAACTCCTGCGCCGTTTTGTAAACGTCCGCGGCTTGCACGTCGCCAGTGACCACGAGCGCGGAGTTGTTCGGCACGTAGTAGCGCGATTGAATCAGCCGCATCATCGCCGTCGTCGCGGTCGAGACTGTTTGGCGATTACCCAACGCCTGCTTCCGACTCGGATACTTGTAGAACAGCCGCTCGGTCATCTCCTTGTTCAGGTAATAGGCCGGCTCTGATTCGTTGCGATCAATCTCGCCAATGACGACCTGGCGTTCGCGCTCGAACTCCTTCTCGTCAAACAGCGGATAGCGGGTCGCGTCGCGCATGAAGTTCATCGCTGCGCGCAGGTTCGGGCTGGTCGTTGTGAAGTAATATTCGACGACTTCTTCACGCGTCTCACCGTTGTAGGCAATGCCGAGTTGGCCAATCTTCTGCAGATATTGTTCCTGGTTTGCAATGGCGCGGTTGGCCTTGAAGAACATGTGCTCGTAAAGATGCGAGAGCCCGTTCAATTCAGGCGGCTCAGTGAACGAGCCGTTGCGCACCGCCAACTCGATCGTGACCACGGGCACGGAGTGATCTTCGAGGACGACGACTTCGAGCCCATTCGCTAGCACCTTGCTCGCAATATCGGCTACAGGTTTCGCGATCGCAGTCTTCGTCGCGGCAGCGCCCTGCGCAAAGGGAAGCGACTTCATTGGCTGCGCCGCGAGCGGCGCGATGAGCGAAATAGTAAGCGCGAGAATTACAAAGATTCGTTTCACGTTAACTCCGGATTTTCTTCCTCTGAACCGAGCGGCAATAGCTGCCGCCAAGCAAATCAAGACTGATTAGCAAACAAAGGCCTGAACGACAAATCTACCACAAAGACATCTTCAGTCGCAGGTCTTAAGAGTTTCGCGTGGTTCTTTTACGCCTCGCCTCGTCTATTGATTTCTATTTCAATCGGGTGCAATTCGATGTTGGACGAGAGGAAATGGATGTCAGATTATCTTGCGTGTTTGTTTCATAGCGAGGACGCCGAGGATTTCGCAAAGGAGCGCCGAGGAAAACCTCCGCGACTCCCTGCGGTAAAGTGGCTTGGTAGGAATCAGGTGCGCTTGACCGACGGCTCAAGCGCAGGCAAGATCGTTCGCGATGTTTTACTGCTTCGTTTCTTCTCTCAGATTGTTCCGACATATTTTCAGATCTGTTTCGCTGCTCGTGGCTGGCAGTTTTTTGGTTTCGCTCATGCCAAATCCATCCCGCGCCCAGGCATACGAGAAGGAATTCACAGTCAGCACCAAGACCCTCTTGACGATCAAGAATCGCACTGGGCGCGTCACAGTAATTACCTCGGACAGCGAAAAAGATAAGGCTACGTTGCAAGCAAGTTCGTCAGGTGCGCCTGTCGGGCCGGCCGATGTTAGCGTTTCCGGCAGTGAAATAGCAGTGCGTGAACGGACAGCTCAGAATCGCATAGATTTGACAGTGCACATTCCCAAGCGGGCGCGGGTGAAGGTAGAAAGCGAAAGCGGCATGGTGGATGTGATCGGAGACTTTGAAGTGGCTGACGTCTTCACCAATACCGGAACGATTCATGCCGACGTACCGCTCGATGCGGTCAAGTTCAAATTCATTTGGGAATCCAGCCGACCCCGTTTTCTAAGCGACGTCGAATTGCCGCGCGTCAAAGAAGGCCGCGCGGGCTCGTTTTCGATCGCCGGCGCACTTGGCTCTAACACAAAGAAAAGCAAGCATAAGAAGCAGCCAGCGGAGAGCGGGAACATAGATAACGAAAAGCAGACCGTTAAGAACGAGCAAATTGAAAAGGCTGTCGAGGTGAACCCAAACGAAGCCGCGGAGACGACTAAGAAATCTGGAACACCAGAACTCGTGCAACTGAACTTCACGACCCAGCGCGGAATCATCCTGCTGAATGTCGACCCCAGCATGGCGCCGAATGATTTGCGCGAGCGCCCCTTGACCGAAGCCGCGCGGGCAATCGTTCGCAGCGGCAACCTTCCTTTGATTGAAGCGATTCGCAAAGTGAGTCCGCACCTGTTTGGCGATTATGCGAAGACCTTACCGCCGCCCCAGCGCGAACCTTCGCTGGTCAGCCTGCGACCCCCCGGTGAACTTGCCACCAGGGTGACGCCGCAGTTAATGCGAGTTAACGCGAGTGTGACTGATCACCACGGACGCGCGATCGCCGGCATGCAGCTTTCGGACTTTGCAGTCTACGAGGATGGCGCGGAACGCAAAATCGTAAACGTTACGCCAACGACGGAGCCTTTTAATTTGGTGCTGTTGCTCGATGTCTCCGGCAGCGTGGAAGAGCGAATCGACTTCATTCGTAAGGCCGCGCGGGATTTTCTCAACACCGCCAGTCCGCAGGATCGCATCTCTGTTATCAGCTTTCGCGACGACATTCAGATAATTTCAGGATTCTCGACCGATCGCAGCATGTTGTCGAAGAAATTGGATGACATCGATGCGGGCGGCGCCACCGCGCTCTATGATGCGCTGGGTTATATCTTGAGCGACACACTGAAGCCTTTGCGAGGCGAGCGCACCGCCATAGTCATCCTCTCCGACGGCGACGACAACAAATCGTTCGTGCCATTTCCCGCCATCATTGAAGCGACGAGCGAATCAGGCGCGCTCATCTATCCGCTTTACGTGCCGTCGGGTTTGATTCCGGAATCAAGCGTGCCCCAGCCGTCGATTACCGTCGATCCTCTGCGCACGCGGTATCTAACGATCACGACGCGCGCGGCTGAGGAAGGACAGAAACTGGCGACGGCGTCGGGCGGAGTCTTCTACTCGATTAAACGACTTGAAGATTTGCAGAAAGCTTACGACGACGTGGTCGGGCAACTGCGCACGGCCTACACGATCACTTACGCCTCGAACGCAGATGGCGCCGGTCATCGCAGAATTCGCGTGCGCGCGAATCGCGACGGAGCATCGGTGAGGCTAAGTCCCGCTGTTTCCGCGCCAAATTGAATTACCGTTGCAAGCCGAACCATCAAAGACTTCCGACAGCGATCTCTTGCGGGCCGTGGGGCGCGGCGACGAGGCTGCACTGGCCGCCTGTTATGATCGTTATCGGCTAATCCTGTTTGGCCTGATCCTCCGTATATTGAATGACCGCGCCGAGGCGGAAGATGTTTTGCAGGAAACGTTTCTGCAAGTTTGGAGGCGGGCAAACGATTTTGATGAATCACGCGGGCGAGCATTCACCTGGCTGGTTACGATCGCCCGCAGCCGCGCCCTCGATCGGCTGCGGTCTCACGGATCGCGCGCGCGGATCGCCGCCGAAGCAGCAGCAGAGAACAGGGACTCAGTTGGTGACGCAACCGCAGAAACTTTGCGCTCGGAAGAAGCTGTCGTCGTGCACCGAGCGCTGGTCGAATTGCCGGAAGAGCAGCGGCGCGCGCTGCTATTGGCTTACTTTGAAGGGCTGACCCAAACCGAAATAGCGACGCGTCTGGGCATTCCCCTGGGAACCGTGAAAACGCGAGTGCGTTCCGGAATGATCAGGCTGCGCGAACTTTTGAGAGATCAATTTCAAGGCCGGCGATGAAGAGTCTGCGAGATTTCTAAAACGTGATGGTCCACGAAGACTACAAAGAAATGCTGGCGCCGCATGCGCTCGACGCGCTAGACACAACCGACGCGCGAACCTTCGAAGATCATCTGAGCGGGTGTGCGGAATGCCGCGCAGAAGCCGCCGATTGGCGCGACACCGCGGCCTTGCTCGCGCACGTGGCGCCGCCAACCGCGCCGTCCGACGAACTGCGTGCGAGAATACTGTCAGCCGCGAAACAATCAACAGAAGCTTCAGCGCGAGTCGTCCCGATGCCGCCGCGGCGCATTAGTAATCTCTGGCCGATGCTCCTGAAAGTTGCCGCGTCTGTAGCTTTCGTTGCTTTGATCAGCGGCGTGTTATGGTTATGGAGACGTGACGTAACATCGCGGGGAGAAATTGCGAGACTGACTCGAGAAGTCGCCACCCAACAACGCGAACTCGCGAGAAGCCGCGACGCTCTGGCACATCAGCGCGACCTGGTTGCGTTACTTAGTTCACCGAATGCCAAAAAGATGGAATTGACCGGAACAGCCGCGGCGCAAAAAGCTCGCGGCACGTTTGTTTTCGATCAGCAGACCGGCAGCGCGAT
>QHXG01000332.1 GCA_003222845.1 Acidobacteriota bacterium
AGCGCTGCCTGCCCCATCCACGGCAATGCCGTGGGTGAAATCACCGGCACTTCCCCCCAGGTAGGTCGAATAGACAAGTGCCGAGCCAGTCGCGTTTAGCTTGGTCACAAAGGCATCGCAGACGCCACCAGGGTAGGTCGTCCGAACAGCCCCGGCGGTCGTTGGGAAATCAGTTGAGAACGTTTGGCCCGTGACATAAGCGCTGCCGGCCTGGTCAATCGTGATGTCGAAGGCGTGGTCGCCATCGCTGCCGCCCAAGTAGGTCGAGTAGGCCAGCGCTGATCCGGTCACGTTAAGCTTCGTCACAAACACGTCGGTAATGCCGGCGTAGGTCGTTTGGTAGGCCCCAGCGGTCGTCGGGAAATCGGGCGAGATCGTGTAGCCCGTGACGTAAGCGCAGTTCGCACCATCCACGGCGATGCCGAAGCTGACGTCATAGCCGCTCCCGCCCAGGTAGGTCGAATAGATGAGCGCGGTTCCGCTCGCGTCCAGCTTTGTCACAAACGCGTCGCCATTGCCAGTGGCGTCACCAGTCGTTTGGACGGCCCCTATGGTCGTCGGGAAATTGGTTGAGGCCGTGGCGCCAGTGACGTAGGCGCTGCCCGCGCCGTCCACGGCGATGCCCAAGCCAATATCAGCAACGCTGCCGCCCAGGTACGTTGAATAGACCAACGCTGATCCGGTCGCGTTCAGTTTTGTCACAAAGGCGTCGGAGTAGCTGCCCGCGTTGGTAGTTTGGAAGGCAAGCGCGGTAGTGGGGAAATCTCCTGAGTACGTATGGCCCGTGACGTAGGCACAGCCCGCGCCGTCCACGGCGATGCCGTAGCCTTCATCAGTGCCGAAGAAGCCCAGGCTTGGGTCTCCAGCGCTGCCGCCCAAGTATGTCGAATAGACCAACGCGGATCCGGTCGCATCCAACTTGCTCACAAATACGTCATTACTACCGGCGTTGGTTGTCTGGACCGCTCCTGCAGTGGTCGGGAAATCGGTCGACGACGTTGTTCCTGTAACATAGGCGCTGCCGACGTTGTCCACGGCGATGCCCAAGCCAACATCATTGTCGCTGCCGCCCAGGTACGTCGAATAGTCCAATACAGGATCGATGATCAGCGGCCGGCTACGATCGTATGTGCCCACTCGAAAGCCAACCCGACGCGCGCTCTTTAGCGAATAACCGCCCGCAACTTCGCGCCGAAGGCCGTCGATCTCCTGGTAGATGATCGGCTTCTGCCAGCACAGCTCGCCGCCAAGTGTCCGCAGCACGAGGTCACCGTGCGCATCTACGCGCATTTTTCGCACTCCCTCAAGCGCAAGGTTGATGGCTGTGAAGTCAGCTCCCGGAGCTACAACGAAGTCGTATTCGAGACGCTTGTGGTTGCCGTAGTAGACCAGGTCCACTCCGGGATACACACCCTGGTATTTGACCCTGGCATAGTTGCGAACATTGGTTAGCCACTTCGTGGGATCACTGCCAATGAAGTAGTTGCTCTTGCCGGGCAACTTATCAACGCCTACCACGTTCGGCCCGGGATTGGCGCCGATAAACTTCATGCGTAGCACTGCTGATTTCGGATTACCGGGTTTTGCTATGGCGCGGTGAGCCGGTCCTTTCGTCAGTTCATTCCGCGATTTGCGATCCGCAATCCGCAATCGCAGCACTGCCTCTGCTGGCGTCAAGAAAAGGTTATAGCCGCCACCGCGAGAAACGAAGTTAACCCTTTGGTCAGTCTGGCCTTGATTGGCCTCAAAGCTGAGGGGTAGTCTGCCGTAACCTTCTTGCACGCGAGCTTTTTTTGCGGCTTCGGTTTAGGACGCGTGCAGAACGGGATTACCCGCGACCGTAGGAACAGTCGCCGGGGGGAAGGCCCTGCTCGCCTTCGAGCTGTTTGGCGCGGCGAAACCCGCCGGCTTGCGCACCGGGGCGGTCAAGCCGGCTACGCCGGCGAGCAGCAGCGTCAACAAAAGAAAACAAGAAAGAATGAGCTGATGAAACACAGGACAACGTGAATTGAGTGACATACGGGTTATCTCCTTAGTCGAGTGTCGAGGCTTGTGAGCCGGGTTGAGTGAATCCGCGGCGCTGCGCCGGCGCCGAGAAGTCGTAAGTCAGGAACAGTGCGAAAAGAAACGCGACGCGCGCATAAAGTGAGAAGGTTGGTTTCATTGGATTAAATCCTTTCTCTAAGCGCCGCGTTATTACTCCGTGTTTGTCGAGTGGGGCTTTGAACGCAGCTTATTAGCCCTGGCACTTTGCTCGTTTGTTTGGCACATAGTCCGCAAGCGGCGGCCGCAAATGCACGGATTGAGAAAAATTCTGGCGGGACTCTACAAAAGAAAATTCAGGGCTGGTATCGCATGATGATGTGAAGTTGGCTTCAGGCGATCTTTTCTCGAATCGCGCGGGCGACTGCTTCGGCTACTGAGTGGACTTGAAGCTTTCGATAGACCGCGCGAATGTGGGTCCGCACGGTGTCAATGCTGATGTTTAGTTTGCTCGCGACCTGCTTGTAAGAATGACCTTTAACCAGGCTTTGCAGAACTGCGTGTTCGCGTTCGGTCAAGTTGAGTTTGGTGGGCGAAGCAGAATTGAAGAATTTTCCGGCAATTCCCTTCGGCGTATTCGCGCGCAAGAGCGAAAGTACCGTGCGCGCGACGTCGGGCGTGAGGGGGGAGCCGCCCGAGGCGGTCTCTTTTAGCTGAGTCAACAATTCCGGCGCCGGTGTTTTCTTGAGTAGATAACCGTCCGCGCCCGAGGTTATCGCTTCGAGAATTAGCGCGGGCTCTTCAAAGACCGTGAGCATCACTACGGTCAAAGCAGGCAGATGTTTTTTCAAATGGCGCGTCGCTTCGATGCCGTTGATGCCCGGCAGTTCGACATCGACCAAAGCAAGCTGCCACGACGGTTCTCGTCCCGCGCGCTGCAGATTTTCCAGGTCTTGTAACATCGCATAAGCCGAGCCGAAACTCGCACCCAGCCGAAAGCCGGGCGTGTTAGTGAACAGCGTTTCCAGGCTGTGCCGGTAACGCGGATCGTCTTCGATGATGACGACGCTTAAGTCCATGTTGGTGGAGCAAAGGCTGGTCCGCTTCAGGCCGCACAGTTTATCCGCGATTAGCCGGTTTGCCTATCACATGACTATGCGAGGTTTCAGCCCTAGTCTTTTGCTTGCGGATTGAAGGTCAGCGAAACGATTGTGCCGCTTCCGTTATTTGAAGTGAAGCTTACTTCAGCGCCAATCTCCTTCGCTCGCTGCTTTATGCTTTGCATTCCCATTCCAGCGAGATTGTGCTTATCTCGATTGCTCAAGCCCCGTCCATCGTCCGCTACCCATAAGCGCCACTTGCGCCCCATTTGCTCGAAGCCCAAAACTACGTTTTGAGCCTGCGCGTGTTTGGCGGCGTTGTGAAGTGACTCCGTCGCGATCAATAGAATGTTTCGCCGGGTTGCCAACGATAGATTAACCGCGGGCCAGTCATTCGGAAACGAGGTTTGGAAATGCGGCGGGTCGTTTGAGAATAAATTCTCCGCACGCTTGGTTAGACGATAAGCCAGGCTCTCAAGGGTGGTCGCATCCGAACGCAGGGACCAAACAATGTCCGTCAACGAAGAGCCGAGCTCGTCCGCGGTTTCGGAAATCTTTCTTGTCAAACTTCGACTTTGTTCCTCATCAACCGCTCCCGACGTGACCACGTTCGACAGGATCCCGATGCTGCCCAGGCCCGAACCTATTTCGTCGTGCAGATCCATCGCTATGCGCGCTCGTTGTCTCTCTAATCTGAGGAGCACAGCAACCCGCGCTCTGTGCGCCGCGAACAACGCCAGCGCCAAAGCAACAGCGAATAGCGACAGCGCCCACCATCGCAAGTACCAGTAGGGCATTACGGCGAAGTTGACCCGCGCTGCTTCGCTGGACCAATGCACGCCATCGAGCGAGGCTCGCATCTCTGCGGTGTAGTTACCTGGTGGCAGATCGAAGAAGCGAAACACCGGGACGTTGCTCGCCGAATCCGTCCATTCATCATTAGGATGCAGGCGATATTGATACTTGAGCAGACTGCGATCACGATAAGAGAGTGCGGCGAAGTGAATCTCCAGTTGATTGTGACCCGGAGGAATCTGCGGGGTGGAACGCAAATCCACGCGCGCTCCGTTCATTGTCAGACTGGCTAGCTTTACTCGCGGCGGCGCTATGCTCGCATGTCTCACTTCCGCCGGCATATGAATCACTCCGCTTTGCGACGCAATCCATAAACTGCCATCGGGCTCTTCAATCAAATCGCTAAGCGCGGAAGGAACGCCTTGCCAGTCAGAAAGATTCTCGACGACTTGCCAACCATCTGGCGAGTCAGGGCGATCGATTGCCCTGATTCTAGCCGAGAGACCGAGAACCCATACTCCTCCCGCCGGCGAGAGAGCAAAGCCGCCCATCTGTAGAGATGACTGTTTCAGAGACGCAGGTATCGGCAGCCATCCTTCTTCATCCGTGTGTCGCCAGACACCTTTATCGTTTGTGCCTACCCAAAGGCTGCCATTGGGCAGCTCTATCATCTTCCTAAGCCCTCTTGTTCCGACAAGAGACTGCAAAGAACAAGATGCCTTTTGTCCGAATGCAACCGCAGTGGCCGCGACGTAACAAATACTATCTCCTTTGATAAGCCAGAGCCGGCCCTTGCTATCTTCAAGCACCGAATCGATCGCCACGCCATCGCCCAGCGGATTGCCTAAGAACCGCGGACTTCCTTCGTCGCGCGGAGTTCGCCAAAGGCCTTTGTCGGAGGCTATCCAAAGTGTGCCGTCCGCTGCCTGAGACGAATCGTTCATCCTGTCGGGAGCAGGCGGCAGCAACTTGATGAACTTGCCGTTGGTGCGACGAAAGAAATTGCCATTGTCACTATGTCCCCAGAGCGTGCCTTTGGCGTCGACGCCCAACCAACTGGGATTGGTCTCGTCGTAACGAACGCGCCAATCATTGTTCTTCCATTCAATCAACGACCTGCCAAACCAGGCGGCAGCCCACACCCCTTCTTCATTCTTCTTCAAATAGCGCACACCGCCATTCGGTAATCCATCTCTCTCACCGAAGATCACACTGTCCGGCTCAGGAATCTGCATCAACCCGCCCACACTGTCGAGCCAAAGACTGCCCTCATTATCAACCACCAAAAACCCAACCCCGGGAAGGTCCGTAGGAACCCGCAATACCTCCGGCCCGGCTCCCTCTCTGAAAGCGATCAGAGAATGGTCCGTGTATGCCCAAACTGTTCGTCCCCGCAACACGAAGCCCTGGAAGTTTGCTCTTTGAGAGAATAGTTCCGTCACTTGCCCATTGTGGAGCCGAAGTACCTTGCCGTCATCATCGGCGTACTTCTCCATAAAAAAGAGCGATCCGTCGGGATGCTCAATTACGGCACAAATGTAGCCGTCGAAACTTCTGGCCAGAATCTTTTGATAACTAAGGCTGGGACTTATCTTCCAGATGCTTTGCGCGGTGGCGACATAAAGAGAGCTGTCAAGACCCGCTCGCAGCTTCCAGATCTTTTCGTGACCCGGAAGATCCTGAAGGACTGAAACCCATTGGTTTCGCTCGTTGCGATAGAAAAGTGCATCGTGTTGCGCCACCCAGAATCTCTTGTCTCTGGTAAAAGCCACATCTCGAACGTTGGTGAAAGGGATGCCCCCCGGTCCAATCACGGGCTCGGCATCTTCATTGGGAAGCAGGTGGTAGAGCGTGTGGGTCAAGTCATAAACGAACACTTCGCCGTCAGGAGCGGGATAGACCATGTAGTGCCAACCTGTAAGCTTGTCCCTGGCCCATTGACGGAACTCTGTTCCGTCGTACCGAAAGACGCCCGCGGCAGTGCTAATCCAAAAGAATCCGTTGGTGTCTTGCGCATAACCGGAGAGTGACTCAATCGGCAACCCGCCGCTCCGATCGAGCATGCGATTCATGCGTTCTTTGGCGAGGCCTTGATAAGAAGCGAACAGAAGAAATACGACCGACAACCACAGGTCACACTTCGATTGATACGTGCGTTGATTGCAGTTGTGCATCGATCGCGTGATGAACATTTTGCTGCTCGCTCGCTTCAGCTGTGATTCAATGCGTGAAAGGTAATGCTGTTGCTGCCATTTTACGACCGGCATTCTCTATCTCCTGAAGGTCTTTTTCAAGAGTCGCGAGTGATTACCCTGCATCGTATCAACCCACCTCGGCTGGCGGATGTCGTCTAATCTGACACGATTTGGGATAGCGCACGCCCCTTCGGTCGATATATTCGTCGTCAGAATGTGAGTGGCATGTTCATTGCGAAGGGCTCTATCGGAGGTAGGTAATATGAAACTTATTAATGTAACGAAACTTGGAGGGGCAATCCTGGGACTTCTGTTGTTGTTGGGCATTGGGGTAATGTCGAGCATGACAGCCCAGGCACAATATCCATATCCGAATCAGGATCAATATCGTCGAGATCGTGACCGCAACAATGATCGGTACCGTGACCGCAACTATGATCCTTATCGTAACCGCGACTATGATCGTGATCAGGATCGTTACGGGCAGCGCAGCCGTGGGCGCAATTGGGACGGCTATCGTAACTATGGCGGGTCCTATGAACTGCGGCAGACAGCACTGAATGCCGGCTATAACGAAGGCGTCAGGGCGGGCCGGAACGATCGGCAGCACAACCGCAGTTATGACTTCAGAGACAACGGCGCCTATCAAAGGGCGACGAAGGATTACAACTCGGGCATGGGTGACCGATGGATTTACCAGCGTTACTTCCGTGACGCGTTTGAAAATGGTTACGCGGATGGGCTTAGGGGATACTAAACCGACCGTAGACTCAATTGAATCAGGGCGGGAGTGGAGCATTCGAGTTCCGCTCCCGTTCTTTTTGTTTACTTTGTGGATAGTAGGCCTACTTCGGTTGCGCCGATGGTCATCTCCATGCGGCCGATGTACAAACCGGGAAGAGGAAGTGGAGGTTCAACGCGCCGTTTGGTTCGATGAGATCATCTCCGACTGTTGGCAATGGAATGATTTACTTTGGAAGCGATGACGGAAATCTCTATGCATTGCACTAACGCAACCCACTCTTGATTTGAAATCCTACACGGGGGATATCAGACTGTAGAGTCTGAAGACTACAAAGAATGGTTTTCAATGTAATTGACATCCTGCTGCTGCTGCTCGTGCTGTTGAGCATGCTCAATGGCTACCGCCGTGGCTTCATTCTTGGCGCGTTTGATCTGGCCAGTTGGGTATTGAGTCTGCTTGCGGGTCTGCGCTTTTATCAGCCTGTCGCGCGCTGGCTCGCCGTCGAGGTTCAATCGTTGCCGCAGATTTGGGATCGACCGATTGCCTTCATCTTAATCGCCGTTATCGCGGGCTTGGCGGTTCATCTTGTCGGTAACGTAATCCTAAGACGATTACCGAAAGAGATTCACCACCGACTACCGAATCGATTGCTCGGCATTATTCCGGGATTCGCAAATGGATTGATTACTGCGGCAATCGTCTCGGCGCTGCTCCTGGCAATCCCGCTAAATGAAGGCTTGCGCGAACGCGCCCGGGGAAGTGCGACCGTCAACCGTCTCGCAGTCTACACTGAACGTCTCGAAACCGCGCTCCATCCAGTGTTCGGCGAGGCCATCGCTGAAACGCTCAATCTGCTAACGGTTCGACCAGAATCAAACGAGCGCGTTTTGCTGCCCTACAAAATCGCGGCGCCGCGCCCGAGACCCGAACTGGAAGCCAGGATGCTCGAATTGGTCAATGGTGAAAGAATTGCGGCTGGACTTCGGCCGCTAGCGCCTGATCCGGAACTCGCGCAAGTGGCGCGGCAGCACTCGGTGGATATGTTCGCGCGCGGTTATTTCGCCCATGCTACGCCGGAAGGCCGCGACCCTTTCGAACGCATGCGAGAAGCGAACGTACGATTCGTTACTGCCGGCGAAAATCTCGCGCTCGCGCCGACCCTACAAATCGCGCACACTGGCTTAATGAACTCACCCGGACATCGCGCTAACATTTTGCAGCGAGACTTCGGACGCGTCGGCATCGGCATCATGGACGGTGGCATTCATGGCCTGATGGTGACTCAAGATTTCCGTAATTAAGCACGTCCTGAGAAGTTGGATTCCGCACAGCAGAGGAACATGATCAGATATCGGGCCGGGAGATTCTTGTCCTGAGCGGGCAACCATTGTTGCGGCCCAGAGGAGTTCTTCTTGTTTTTCGCTCTAAATCTTGTAACGACCGTAAAACAGGCGTAATTTCTACTTGTATCTACTTGTAACTGACAACAGTTCTCGTTGAGGAATTAGATCTGCTAATGCCTAAGCCGGCGGCATTGGCTCTAGGTTGGAGAGGGCGGAATCAGGAATGGACACTGACAGAAGCAGGCCAGAGCAGGAACAGACTCTTGAAGCGTTGTACGAGCAGCGCCAGTGGTTGCAGGTTACGCTGTCAAGCATCGGCGATGGCGTGATCACTACTGACGCCGAAGGCAAGGTCACTTTTCTCAATCCAGTCGCCCAATCTCTAACTGGCTGGTCTCAGGATGAGGCCGCCGGCGTACCCCTCGACACAGTCTTCAAGAAATGAGGAAACTCGCCAGACAGTTGAAAACCCAGCAACCCGTGCGTTGCGCGAGGGCCTGGTTGCGGGGCTGGCGAATCACACGTTGCTGATTGCCAAGGATGGCACGGAACGAGCGATTGATGACAGTGCCGCGCCGATTCGCAACGCCAACGGAGAAGTCGCCGGTGTTGTCCTGGTCTTTCGAGACATCACCCAACGCCGCCAACAGGAACAGTCAATTCAGGATAGTCTCAATTATGCCGAGAGCGTCATTGCCACGTTGCGCGAACCGTTTCTCGTCCTTGACGATAATCTAAAGGTCAAGACAGCAAATCACCGTTTCTATGAAGCGTTCAAAGTCTCGCCAGAGGAAACCGAAAGCCAGTTTGTCTATGACTTGGGCAATAGGCAGTGGGACATACCCGAACTGCGGAGGCTGCTCAGAGAAGTCCTAAGCAATCACCATCCCATTCACGACTTTGAGATTGACCACACCTTCCCGACGATCGGTCGCAGGATCATGAGACTCAACGCCGGTCGCTTCGAATCGGTGAACCATGGACCGCACTTAATTCTTCTGGCCATCGAAGACATCACCGAACGTAAGCACGCGGAAGACGCAGTCCGAGAATCAGAAATTCGATATCGCCGCCTCTTTGAGTCTGCCAGAGACGGCATCCTCATACTCGATGCAACCACTGGAAAGGTTACCGACGCGAACCCTTACATTGAGGAGTTGCTGGGTTATGCTGCGCACGAGTTGTCCGGCAAGGAACTTTGGCAAGTAGGATTGTTTCAGGATATCGACGAGAGCAAAGCCGCGTTTCAACAACTGCAAGAGCAAGGTTATATCCGCTATCATCATTTGCCACTCGAAAGCAAGGGCGGGCAGCGGCGGGAAGTTGAGTTTGTCAGCAACCTCTATCAGGAAGATCATCGGACTGTAATTCAGTGCAATATTCGAGACATGACTGAACGAGCACAGTTGGAACGAGCGACGGCCCAAGCCGAAGCGCTGGCCGACCTGCATCGTCGCAAGGACGAGTTTCTGGCCATGATTTCCCATGAGCTTCGCAATCCGCTCGCGGCCATCACGAACGCCGTCCAGATCTTAGATCTCCAGAAAGACGAACACCCAATCCAAGAGAAAGCGAGAACGATCATTCGGCGTCAAGCCGGGAACCTGGTGGTCCTGGTGAATGATCTCCTGGAAGTGTCTCGCATTCTCAGTGGCAGGATTCAGCTTCACCAGGAAGATCTTGATGCGAGGGGTATCGCGCAACAGGCAGTTGAAACCGCTCGCCCGCTGATTGATCAGAACAAGCATGAACTTACGGTATCCTTACCGCCAGAACCGGTTTGGCTGCATGCGGATGCGCTCCGCTTCGAGGAAGTGATCGTCAACCTGGTTAACAACGCTGCGAAATACACTCCCGAAGGCGGTCACATCTGGTTGAGCATTCAGCAAGAAGGCGATGAAATGGTACTGCGCGTAAGAGACTCTGGCATTGGAATCGCCCCGGACTCACTTCCGCATATCTTTGAGCTTTTTACTCAGGCGCCGCGATCTCTGGATCGCTCGCAAGGGGGCTTGGGTATTGGACTGGCAGTGGTTCGAAAGCTGGTGGAGATGCACGGAGGAACAGTCGAGGCGCAGAGCGTAGGCTTGGGCAAAGGAACCGAGTTCACCGTGCGCCTGCCGGTGTTGCGGTCTCCTACAGGGCGATCTCAGACGCTGTCCAAAGAACGAGATGAACATTCTGGCGCCGGCTGGCGAGTGCTGGTGGTTGATGACAACGTAGATTCGGCTGATTCTATCGCCATGTTACTGCAAGTGTCGGGGCATGATGTTCGAGTGGCGTATTCTGGACCGGATGCTTTGGAAAGGGCAGCTGAATATCAACCCGACATTGTGCTCTTGGATATTGGGTTGCCAGGAATGGATGGATACGAGGTCGCGCGACGTCTGCGCGCGCACACTCAATTAGAGAAAGTGAAGTTGATTGCAGTGACTGGATACGGACAAGACGCAGACCGCCTGCAATCTCAAGAAGCGGGCTTCGATTATCACTTGGTCAAGCCTGTCGACGCACAGAAACTGCAAGACCTGTTGGTGGAGCTTATGGCGCAAAAATGATTCGAAGACTAATAGGCGTCAAGGTTATCACTGAGCATGGGCAGCTACTGGGAAATATTTCTAATGTGTATCTCTGCGTTGATACAGAGCATTCGATAGCCATCGAATTTCAGCTCGTGAAGCCGTCTTGGCACCTAGCGCTAGCATACCCGTCTGATCAGTTGGCAAACGGGGGCCTTTCCAACTGAGGTCCGAAAAGCTCACTAAGTACTTGGCATTGAGTTGATTAGGGGCTGCTATTGAGGCTGCACCGATTGGCGGATTAGTTGGCAATCGCCGATTGCCAACTGATCTGACGACGTACGATTTCCAAATTGCTGCTTCGATACTATCCTATCTATTCGAAAGGTCCGGGCAATCGCGTTTTCGCGGGCTTTCCGTGACTGACGCGTCGAAAAATCTGAAACTTTTGGTAGCGGTGGCTCACTAACACACCGGAACACGATGAAACGGCTAGCCCAAGAGTTGAGCCTGGAAGGGCAGCCCGGAGCGTTCGCAGGATCTCTGATGAACAGTTCAGCAGACCTAGTTGCGCGCGCGTGCCAGGGCGAACAGGAGGCGTTTCGTCTGATCTTTGAACGGTATTCGAGACCCATAATCAGTTTCATCTACGATCTGGTGGGCGATCGCGAGTTGGCGGAGGACCTGACGCAGGAGACGTTCGTCCGCGCGCATCGCGGCCTGAAGGCGTTACGCGAAGAGGCAAAGCTCTCGACCTGGCTGTTCGGGATAGCCAAAAACGTTGCGCGGGAGTCGCTCCGATCGCGCACGCGTCAACAGCAGCGAGTTGAGCTTGACGATGCGGCCGTTTTGGATTTGAGCGATCGTGGACCGGCGCCCGTCGATCAACTACTAGACCGGGAACTGAACGGAGTAATTCGGCGTTCGCTGGCGGCTCTTGACGATGATAAGCGGATGGTTTTTACGCTGAAGATTCTTCATCAATGCAGCTACGAAGAGATTGCCGAGATCACTGGGTTCTCGATTCCTAAGCTGAAGACGGATTTGCATCGCGCGCGCGTCGAGATGCGGCGCCGAATCGGTCCGTATGTGAGGGTTTAACCATGAAGTGTAATGAATGTCTGAATCTTTTGGGAGCTTACCTCGATGGCGAAGCCAACGAGCGCCAAGCAGATCAAGTGCGCGCGCATCTGACGACGTGCGCACAATGCGAGAATCAATTCGAAGCTTTGACGGCCGAGAATGAAATCTATGCGCGCTACGATCGAGAGATTCAGATTTCGCCGGCGATCTGGAATGGCATTGCCGCGCGGATCAAGGCAGAGGATCGGCAGATCGAACGCGGTTCGAAATTCAGTTTGGCCGAATGGGTGTCAGGCCTGTTCGCTATGCCGTCGCTCCGGTTTGCGATGCCGACGGTTGCCCTAATCGCGATCGCATTGGTTGTCGGTGTGGCATATTGGCGCACACGTCCGCAGCCGACGAAACCAGACACAACGGCAAAGGTAAATAATGTCGCGCCACCGACAAGCGGGAAAGAACCGCAGGTAACGAATCCGGAAATTGAAAGGCCGACACCGCTTGATCAAGCTCCAGCTTCAGCGCCAATCGTGGCGTCGAATAGCAAGCGGCCAAGGATCAACAGCTCGCGCTCAACCGATCAATCCGACGTGCTCCCCGATGTTGCTTTTACCGACATCGAGGATCGCGACACGGCCAGCCACCTCGAGCAGGCCCAGAACCTTCTGCTGTCGTTCAGAAGCATCAAGTACTCAGATACGGATGAAGAGGTCGATGTTTCTTACGAGAGAGTTGAGTCGCGGCGGCTGCTGAACGAGAACGTTGTGCTTCGGCGCGACGCGGAAATGACCGGCAAGTTTCCCGCGAAGACGATGCTGGGCAGTTTGGAACCTTTCTTGATCGACATCGCGAACCTTCCTGACAAGGCGAAGCCGAGCGATGTCCGTCAGATTACCGATCGCGTCCAGAAGACCGAAATCGTCGCGGAGTTGCGTGGCTACTAAATCACTGAAAACCCTGAAGGAATCAAAACGATGAACTACTCAACCAAACTTAATTCGATGACCAGAACTCTTGCTGTCGCGGCCGCGTTGCTGCTCGCAGGCGGCGCGATTTACCAGGCGTCGGCGCAGCAGTTCTCAATTCGCCCAAAAGCGACGAAGTTCGCACAGCAGGGCAGCAACACCGCAGCGAATGCGATGTTCAGCGGCGCGCGCGATTTGATCGACGACGCCCAATGGACCAAGGCCGAGCAACAGTTCGCCCAATACCTCTCGGCCTATCCGCAGGAGAAGAATCTCGATGCGGCGATGTACTGGATGGCTTATTCGCAGTACAAGCTGCGGAAGTTCAATCAATCCAAAAACACGATCGATCGTCTATTGAAGACTTATGACAAGACGACCTGGAAAGAGGACGCGCAATTATTGTTGGCACAACTTCCGGGCACGATATCCGTGAAAGTCGATCCCGTGACGGTAACCGTCGATCCGGTAGTCGCCACGCCGGTGACAGTTGCTGTCGCCGGCCAGGATCCACTCGACGTTCAAGTGCGGACGCAGGAGATGCAAGCGCGAATCGCCGAAGCCCAGGCGCGCGCACAAGAGCGAACTCGCGAGGCTCAGGAAAGAATGCAAGAGCGCATGGCGGAAGCTCGCGAGAAAATCAAGGACAAGACGGCCTTCAAGTACAACGATTTCGACTTCGACTTTAATTTCGATTTCGACTTCGACTCTGGCAAGGGTGCTGGCAAGGGTACTGGCAAGGGTAATGGTTCAGCAGATGATGACCCATGCGAGTTCAAGATCGTCGTGCTCCAGGCGTTGTTCGAAAGCGATCCGCAGCGTGGCATCGCCGTGGCTAACGATTGGTTGAAGGCCGGATCGGGTCAGACCGTAACCTGTAAAAGAGCGGCGCTGAGGCTATTGGCCCGACATGGTGGCAAGGCTGTCACGCCGACAGTCCTGGGCGTCGCGCAGAATGAGACCGATCTGAAACTGAAGACGACGGCGATCGCACTCCTCGGCGCGACCAACGATGACAGCGTCCTTAATGCGCTGCGCGACTTCGCGCTCAATTCGCCGCAGAATGAGGTTGCTGAAGCGGCGGTGTATGCGCTCAGCCAGCACACCAGCACCCAGGCTCTTAACTCCCTGGTAGACATTGGGTTGAGCACCAAGCCTATCTCGCTGCGCAAGACCGCCATTCGGAGTATTTCCAATCGACCGGGCGAACCTGCGTTGGACGCCCTGTTCAAGATTTACGATTCGAGTCAGGAACTCGATATTCGCAAGAGCGTGATCTCAGGTTTTGGCAATCGTAAAAGCGAACGCGCCGGCGCGAAACTGGTTGACATTGCGCGCACATCAGACAACATCGAGTTGCGTAAGGAAGCAATCCGCGCCATTGCACGCCGCGGAGGGGAAACTGCCGTCGAGACGCTCATGAAGCTCTACGATTCAGAAAAGAACGAAGAGCTGAAAGATACCATCATGAATTCGTTCGGATACCTGAACGATAAGAGAGTCACCAACAAGCTCATTGAGATTGCCAAAAATCCCCAGACACCAATTGAACGCCGTCGCCGCGTGGTTATGTTGTTAAGTAGTCGCGGCAAAGATCCCGATGTGATCGCGTACCTCGAGCAACTCTTGAGGCAGTAGCGGCGAATTCCAAGCAGACACAGTCGGGCTGTCGATCAGACGGTCGGTGGCCCGCTTCCAAAAAAATAATCGCT
>QHXG01000356.1 GCA_003222845.1 Acidobacteriota bacterium
GAAAAAGGAATTGCGTCGATCAAGTACCTCGCGCGGATCATCGTGCAGAGTTGACCGAGATTCATCTCAGGCACGATCACGGTTTCGAATCCGGAAAGCACTTCCCCGAGATTCTTCGGGAACGGATTCAGGTGGCGTAGATGCACGCTTGAAACGGGCGCGCCTTCGCTTTGCATCTTCTCGACCGCTGAAGTGATCGAACCGTAAGTCGATCCCCAGCCGAGCACCAGGACTTTTCCCGTCTGCTCACCAAATACTTCCACCGGCGGAATGTCCGCAACCGCGCGATCGACCTTTTCCTGGCGCAAGCGGACCATCAAATGGTGATTCTCCGGATCGTAGTTGACGTTGCCGGTGATGTGCTGCTTCTCGAGTCCGCCAATGCGATGCTCCAAACCGGGCGTCCCCGGCAATGCATGAGGCCGCGCCAGGGTCTTTTCATCGCGCGCGTAGGGCATGAAGTTGCTTGGATCAGTCGCGAATTTGACTTCGATCTTCGGGAGCTTATCGATTTCCGGAACGGCCCAAGGCTCGGCGCCGTTGGCGAGATAGCCATCCGACAAATAAAAAACCGGGACCATGTATTTGAAGGCCAGCCGGACCGCTTCGATTGCCATGCTAAAGCAGTCGGCGGGCGTCGCCGGAGCAATCACAATCGCCGGACATTCACCGTTGCGTCCCCAGACCGCTTGAAACAGATCGGCTTGCTCTGTCTTTGTTGGCAGACCCGTCGATGGACCACCGCGCTGGACGTTGACGATGACTAAAGGCAATTCCGTCATCACCGCCAAACCGATCGCTTCCTGTTTCAAAGCCACGCCAGGTCCCGAGGTGCCGGTCAATCCTACATGACCGGCGAAGCTCGCGCCGATCGCTGCGCAAACGGCCGCAATCTCATCTTCGGCTTGAAATGTCTTGACGCCGAAATTCTTGTGACGTGCCAACTCATGCAGGATGTCCGATGCGGGCGTGATCGGGTAAGAGCCATAGAATAGATGTCGTCCGGCGAGTTGCGCGGCCGCCACGAATCCGATTGCGGTCGCTTCGTTGCCGGTGATCTTTCGATAACGCCCCGGCGCGATGACAGCTTTCTTGACCGTATAGTGCGTGGTGAAAACTTCGGTGGTCTCCGCGAAGTTGTATCCCGTTTTCAGCGCCACTTCGTTCGCTTTGACCAGCTCAGGATTCTTGCCAAACTTCGCACTGATCCAATTCAGAGTCGGCTCAAGCGGCCGGTCGTAAAGCCAGTAAAGCACGCCCAGCGCAAAGAAGTTCTTCGAGCGAGCGATCTCTTTACGTGACAGTTCCACGTTGCCCTTGAGCGCGTTCATGTTCAGCGTCGAGATCGGCAGCGTGTGGACGCGATATCCGGCAAGCGATCCGTCTTCCAAAGGGTTCGATTTGTAAGCGGCGTGTTCCAGATTCTCTTTGGTGAACTCGTCACTGTTAATGATCAACGTGCCGCCTTCTTCCAGATCGGGCAGGTTCACTTTCAGCGCGGCCGGATTCATGGCCACCAAAACTCCGGGTTGATCGCCGGGCGTGCGAATGTCGTGGTTCGAAAAATTCAGTTGAAAGCCGCTGACGCCCGGCAAGCTGCCTGCAGGCGCACGAATCTCAGCCGGAAAGTCGGGCAACGTCGAGATGTCATTGCCAACAATCGCCGACGTGTTGGTAAATTGCGTGCCGGTCAACTGCATGCCGTCACCAGAATCGCCGGCGAAGCGAATTGTTACGGTGTCCAATTCTTCCAGGTGTTTGTCGATCGTCTCGACAGGTGGTTCCAAGACTGCGCTCATTGTTTCTTAGATGTCCTCTTGATAAAGATTCCGATTGCCCATCGCCAATTGCCGATCTGTAAATCGGCAATCATCAATCGAAAATCGGCAATGACTTCATCCCCCATCCACGGTGCTCATCACCTGCGCCGGTTCAGGTGGCAGATTCATCGTGGCTTGCGGATAGCACTCCGCCAGATAAGTTATGATGTCGAAAACCGAAATCGATCCTACCAACTCACCATGCTTCACCAGCGGAATATTCCGAAAGCTCTTCTCATTCATTAGACGAACCGCATCGCCGACGGTTGCTTCCGGCGAAAGAGTCTGCACTGCGGGCTGCATCCACTGAGAGATCGGCGATTCCAAATCGACTGTCTCCCCGAGAATCTTGGCCAGCAGATCGCGCTCGGTAAAAATTCCGGCCACGCGTCCATCATCCAAAATGATCACACAACCGCCTTCGTCCTTCTTCATCACCTCAATGGCTTGCGAAAGCGGCGT
This sequence comes from Acidobacteriota bacterium, assembly GCA_003222845.1. Lineage (GTDB taxonomy): Bacteria > Acidobacteriota > Blastocatellia > Pyrinomonadales > Pyrinomonadaceae > UBA11740. The sequence continues at coordinate 2,283 of QHXG01000356.1, forward strand.
GAATGGCGACACCGCCACATAATCATCCGTTGGCAGAACGCTTACGCGCTGATCACAGGCATTTCCGGTTCGATCCATGGTAGTTGGCAGAGGCTGAAAGTTTCGCGCAATTCCCGCTCAATCAAACTATCTTAGCTTCAATCAAGCCCCGAGAACAGCAGGGAATTCTAGCACAACAGCAGGAGTTTCCGATGTGACACACGACACTATCCAAGTTTCCGCAAGCGGTACATGGCGAAAATCTTTGGCGATGTCCAGACCAGCATCCTATAATGACGAAATCGATGTCTACCAATCTGCAAGAGAATGTAACGCTCGAGGAATACTTTGAGTTAGACCTCGCTTCCGACGAGAAGCTGGAGTATTGGAACGGCAACGTCTGGAGCATGAGCGGCGCGAGCCCCGCACATAACCTGATCGTAATTAATACCGGGGCCGAGGTTCGGGCTCAGGTGATCGACAAAGGCTGTCTCGTATTTCCTTCGGATATGCGCATAAAGGTCCCATCGTACCCTCCTTATCGATACCCTGATCTCACCGCTCTGTGCGCGCGGCCCGAATTTGAAAGGATCGGCGGCGTTGACGTGCTCCTGAATCCCGCGCTCATCGTCGAGGTGCTCTCGAGATCGAGCGAGGCTTTCGATAGGGGCGACAAGTTCAGCTATTACCAATCTATCCCAACCTTTCAGGAGTATCTGTTGATTGCCCAACATCGTCCTTATATATCGCGCTATTGGAAGCAAGAGAAAGGCTTGTGGTTGGTGAACGAGTTTACCGATTTGAGCGACATGATTCGTTTTAATTCCGTGCCGTGCGAGTTGACCTTGGCGGCCATATACCGCGCCGTTGACTTCGAACGCGATGCTGAAAAGCCAATCGTCAGGCCCCAACCATTTTAGTTCTGCCTCAGATGCTCGAAGATCTTTTGAAGGACCTCCAGCGTGTAATCGACATCTCCTTGCGTGTTATAGCGCCCCAGCGAAAAGCGAATCGAGCCGCGAGCGATTTCGTAAGGCACATTCATCGCGCGTAGCACGCCGGAAACTTCCTTCGACTCAGCGTTGCAGGCCGAGCCGGTCGACACGCAAATGCCCGCTTCGTCCAGCTTCGTCAGAATGTCGGGCCCATCGATCCCAGCGAAAGAAATATTTGAAGTATTAGGCAGGCGCTTTGAACGATCCTTGCTGCCATTGAGGTGGGCGTTCGGAAACCTCTTCAGGATTTCATCCTCCAAACGATCGCGCAGCGAGCGAATTTGTTCGTGGCCGGTGAAATCTTTGGTGAGTTCGCAAGCGCGACCGAGACCGACGATGTTCGGGACTGCTTCCGTTCCCGATCGCCGGCCCTGTTCCTGTCGGCCGCCGATGATGAAGGGCGGCAGTCTTACTCCACGACGAATGTAGAGCGCCCCAACTCCTTTGGGTGCATGAAACTTGTGTCCCGAAATCGCAAACAGGTCTACGGGCCCATCGCGCAAATTAATCGGAATCTTGCCCACCGCTTGCACGCCATCGACATGAAAGACTGCGTCAGAATGTTCGCGAACGATGCGACCGATTTCTTCGATCGGAAACAAGACGCCCGTTTCGTTGTTCGCAAGCATTACGGAAACGATACCTGTGTCGCGTCGCAGAGCTTTGCTCAGATCATCTGGATCAAGTTCGCCGTTTCGATCTACTTCCAGCCACGTTACTTCACAGCCAAGTTCATCGAGATGCTCGCACAGTTTTCGCACTGCTTCGTGTTCGACGCGGGTCGTGATGAGGTGCCGCTGGCTCGGGTTCTGTTCGAGGAAGCCCCCAATCGCCCAGTTATCGGATTCCGAGCCGCCGGAAGTGAAAACAATCTCGTCCGCATGATTGGCGCTCAAAAGGAGCGCGACCTGTTCGCGCGCGTTCTCAACCGCCTCGCGCATTTGCCGGCCAAATTTATGTGCTGAAGATGGATTGCCATACGACTCTGTCAAATAGGGCTGCATCGCCTCAAAGACTTCCGGCGCGACACGGGTCGTGGCGTTATTATCGAGATAGATCATTTTCGTTTCCTCAAAGGCACGGTCACCGTGGGCCAACGCGCTCGATAGACGATGTACTCTCCGCTTTTCTTAATCACTTCGCAGTCATCGCAGTTCTGGGCCGAGCTAATTACTATGGCGCCGTAAGGTGCCGATTCGTCTTCCAAATGAACGAACTGCGCGCGGTCTCGGCCTTCGACGGTGGCGTACCAGTATGCATGAACATAAGCGGGCGACGATCCATCTATCAGGTAGATGGGCCGGTTCGGCAAGGCTACGGCTGCGTCATAGACAGCGTTGTAGTCGGCGTCAAAAACCCATTCTCGCTTTGGACCCTCGCGACGAAATATTCTTTGAAAATAAAGGGCCTGCGCGGCCGTTGCGGCTAACAGGACTAACAAAGTCACCCGCCGCGCTAATGCCGGTAATGACCTCGATCTACTCTCGATCAAAAGGCCGAATGTCTCGTTACTCTGAGGCGATTCGATTGCGCGTGACTGTCGCCCAAGCAGGTATTGAAGAGCAGGTATCGTCAACACCAAAAGGAAAACCGGATAGGCAATCAGCCGCAAAGAATGAAACTGATCAGCAGTCAGCGCGCCGGGAACGATAGAAACCAAAGTTCCAAACACCACGAAGCGCCACCAGGGGTCGCGCCAATAACAAACGAACACGACAACCAAACCGATGATCGACAGGACGAACACCCCGAAGAGAAAGCTTCCCAATGAACCCGGCACGTGGTGACGCGGATTTCCGTCACCGTCGATCAGTAAACTGACCACACTGAAGTCTTCGAGATAACGCCTGAAGAACTTGGGAACGATCTCGCGCCAGTGCGAATCAGGCTTGATATAGGAGACTGAATAAAACCTTTGCGTCAGCACCTCGGGATGTTTCAACTTGAATATCAACAGCGGAATCAGCGTCACGCCGTAGATGACCCAGGTCTTGGCGATCGCGATTAGACGTTTCCAGCTTGTCAGAAACAACAGCAAACTGAAGGCGAGCAGGGGACCCAGCAACCGGCCGATAGTATAGCTGTAAGTCAAGAGCATCAGAGTCGCTGCCAGCATTCCGACATTGAACCAGCTCCACTTCTGTTTTCTTTGCGCGAAATAAACCGATAGAAGAAACAACGTGAGCGCTGCGGGATAGAAGAATGTCTCGAAGACCAAGCGGCTGACTTCAAAGAGCCAGGGCGTGACCAGAGCGAGCAGCGCGACGAGAACGGCAACGATTCGCCGGCCGGAGATTTGCTTTGCCAGGAAACCCAGGAGCAGACACGCGAGAAATACCCAGAAGGCGCCATAGATTCGCGCCAGATGAATACTGGGCCGGAAAAACCTGAATGGAATCGCCAGCAGATAAATCTGCGTGGGGTTGGCCCACTCAGTCCAGCCGTTTGTATAGAACTGAAAGAAAAGCGGAAAGCGCTGACCGAATTCACCCTTGCCCGTATGCGCAATCAAGAACGCGTTGTAAGCAATGCCTGATTCGTCAACGTAGAACCCCGGCGGATTTTTCGACAGGCCATTGATGTAAAGAGCGAATGCCAAGACGATTGCCGAGATAATTATTATCAGCCAATACTTGCCACGCAGCTTCGGCGCGCGC
>QHXG01000357.1:0-472 GCA_003222845.1 Acidobacteriota bacterium
GAGTGCCTTTCTCAGTTGATCGTCTGCTTCCTGAAACTGGCTCATGCTCTTTGAAACCAGACCTCGTTGATAAAGCACTTCCGCGCGGCCTTCAAAATCTCCGAGTGTCTGAAAAAGAGCATCGGCACTATCGAAAGCGGCTTTGGATGCTGCGCCATCTTGTTTGCGAGCTCGGAGAATGCCAAGGCGCAATGAAGGCGCGGCATGTTGAGGATCAAGCCGAAAAGCAATTTCATAATTGTTCAATGCCTCATCGAGCTGATCATTTTTTTCGAACGCCCGGCCCAGATCCACGTAAGCCTGTGCGTCATTCGGCTTGAGTTTCAGAATTGCGGCGTTAGCTTTAATAGCAGCCGGAATATCACGCGTTACAATTGAACGTATGGAATCCAAATAGAGCGCATCAAGCTCGGAAAGAATCGCGCGGTTCGGGACAAGGCTGTCGACGCGCAAAGTTTCCAGTTGCGCGCGA
>QHXG01000357.1:493-7113 GCA_003222845.1 Acidobacteriota bacterium
CTTAGGTTCCAAAACAATCGCCTGCCCTAGCGGTTTAATCGCCTTGAAGTATGTTCCCTGGCGCAGTTCATTCGTTCCAATGTCATACCAATTCTGAGCTTCGACTGACGGCTTGGGCAGAGTCGCGCGCGTCCACCATGAGATTCCAAAGACGAGCGCGAGAATAACTATTACCGCCCCAGCGACGTAGCCAATGGATAAACGTGGACGCTTGAATATGTCTGAGAGCGTTGCTAGCGCGCCGGTCGGGTGTGTGCCGTGTGCCGGCGCGATCAATCGTGTGACGGTTCGATCCGGATCCAGCATTTGCAATCTCGTACGGGCTCTGCCCAGGTCCGCAACTATTTCGTCAGCGGTTTGATAGCGCTCCTCAGGTTTCTTAGCCAGCGCTTTGAGAGTGATGCGATCGAGATCTTTCGGAACATCCGGATTGAGTTGCGATGGTGGCGCCGGATCGTCGCGCATGATTTGGGCGCAAATCTCTACGGGTGAGGCTGCGGAAAATGGCGGTTTGCCGGCGATGCATTCGTAGAGCAGGCTGCCGAGCGAAAATAGATCGCTGCGCGCGTCGACTTCGACGCCCGGGTGCCGACGATCATGCCCTCTTTTGTCTGCGTGTTGAGGAGGGTCTGTCTTTCGGCGCTGTAAGGATTGATTGGGCTGACTTCGATCTGTTTGGCCAAACCAAAGTCGAGGACTTTGACGTTACCGCGCTCATTAATCGCCACGTTTGACGGCTTGATGTCGCGATGAATGATGCCGTGACTGTGAGCTTCGGCCAATGCTTCGGCAACTTGGCTTATGATCTCGATGGCTCGCGGAATCGTGAGGGCATCTTTCTGCATCAGGTCGCCAAGCGTCTCGCCCTTGACCAGTTCCATCACGATGTATGGTTGGCCGCCTTCAGTCTCGCCATAGTCATGAATCGTGGCGATGTGCGGATGCGAAAGTGCTGAGACCGCACGCGCTTCGCGCAGGAAGCGGATGCGAAAATGTGAGTCTTGAGAGTTACGGTCAGCATGGAGAGTCTTGATGGCTACTCGACGGCCCAGCAATGTGTCTTCGGCGAGGTAGACAACACCCATACCACCCTCGCCGAGTTTTTCGACAATTCGATAATGAGAAATTGTTTGCCCGATCATGGGGCGGGCTCTCCTGCGATCAGAAATCGAAACTGGGAAATTGGGCGGCGCATTCGGAGAATGCACGGCACGAAGTGTCTTGATGACTGGCGTATTCTGCGGCAAATGAACGAGGATTTCAAGGTGAATTTCCAAAATTCAGTGCGCCAAGAGTTTGTACGTAGACGCCTTCTCCCTCTGGGAGAGGGTTGCGGTGATGGCGTGCTGAGTAACAAAGAAAAGAAAACTCTCCTCTGTGCTTTTTTCGGGCTCGCTTCCGATAATAAGGGAGAAAGAAGTGTCTATGGGTTTCGTCGCTAGGCCCTCACCCCGACCCTCTCCCAAAGTCGGAGAGGGAGCTACTGCACCTTTCGGAAGCGCTTGGAGGCGCAACTGCAAACACAGCATTCCATCAACCACGGTTCATACCTTCGGCTCGCTATTCTCAACCGCTGTTTCACAGTGGCCGCGGGTCCGTTCGAGTAGATTTCGCTTGCTGCAACGCGTACTCTTGAGCCTGTCATGCGCAGCACTTTTCTCGATCAAACGCCGATCAGAATGGGGACCGCGGAAGAGTTTGCCTGCGTTGCGCGCACTTTGAAAGACGCGTCTTTCGACGAAGAAACCATCTGTCGCACGTTCAAGCTCGAGGACATGTCCGACGTTGGGTCGATTACCCCGGACGACGTTGAGCGAGCCCGATGTTTCTCCGCAGTTGAGGCAAAGTGCTCGATTTGAAGTGGAAGAATCTTACCGACGATCAGTGGGACGAATTGGAGGGGAATGCGGGCGACACCGCAAGCTTCCGATGGCCTCGGCCTAATAGCTCGGTTAACAATAATTCTCCGCATCACTCGACAGTATGGGGCGAATCATGCGTAGATGTTCGACACTTTGACTGCATAGGTTTTGTTAACTGGTGTCTTTCCGAGGTGCTGAGTCAGCCTGTTCACTACGGCATTGGAAACTTTGTCGCCAAGAGCGTCGGCACGGCGATCCAACTGCCGAAGGCTCAACTTGGCGACATCGTAACGATTGGAGCTGATCACATCGGCTTTGTCTCGGAGAATCGAACGGTCATGGAAGCCAGGGACGCCGTAAGTGGAGTTGTGGAGAGCCCTTTCAGCGCCGCGCGTTGGACCCAATGTTTTCGTTTGCCTGACAGCATGTGGAAGTGAATTTGGAGCACGGCACAATAGGACCAGCGGAGGATCATTACTATGCTTCTGTTTCTTCAGATCGCGATCTTAGTGCTTTCGGTGTACATGATCGCAAAAGGTGTCGAGATTAAGCTAAAGGCAGGGAAGAGCCCCGAAAGCGACAGGCCAAGCAATCGCCTGCTCGCGCTCGTCTTAGTTCTGGTGGGCCTGGCCGCGGGATTTGGTTGCTTGTACTGGATGGGCGCACTGACGGGGATTCGACGCTGAGTCGCATCAATGTTGCCAACGCGAAAGTGATTCATCAAATGTCAGCCATTTCGAGAAATTCGGAAAATACCGCCTGTTTTTGCAATCGCTGACGTTCACGTGAAAACAACCTCTATGAAAAACCTAAAAACACAGTCCTCTGCTATATGCAGATTGATTGCGATCACCGCGCTGATTTTGTTTCCGTCGGTGCTCACTGCTGCCACGAAATGCCGCAGCTCAGACTTTGCGTGCTTCAAGCGCAAGATGATGCCGAGTGTCGGGCGCAAGATTGCAATCGCAGGTGTATTGTCTTCAGCTAAACTTGGTTGGATTGTCAGATTCGACCACTGGGGTGTCTATATTTACGCGGTCGGGACCGACGACACTTCTAAGATGAATGCCTTCGCTCCTTTCGAGGGTCAAACTATTAAGGTTAGCGGCACCCTCCGACACTCAGCGGGTTCGGGCTCTACGCGATCCGATGAAGCCAGTATTCCAGAGCATTTCTTCTTCGATCTAGCCGACGCAAAAGTAATCAGTCCCCGCCCCGCGGCAGAAATCGAGTTTCGTGAAATGCGACGCCGCAAGCCGCCCTTGGCCGAACTCTATTTCGATATCAGATTGCGCAACGACGGAGCGGCGGCAAGATGGTTTCTGCTGCCGAGCAATCTTGGATCCTCAAACACATCGATTGGCGCGAAAGGCGGCATCGACACTCTGGAAGTATTTGCGCCTCGCGGCCAGGGACGCGTTATCATCGGCCACTTCCTGGGCACGGGCGGCTTTCAAGCTCTGCTCTTGCCTCCGCATGCAGAAGTTCGGCTAAGACTCTTTCCAATCTCTTATTGGGGCGAGCCACCGGATCCTCTGCGGATAGAAGTTGTCATAGCCAAGACATTTTCGATTGGCGGCGAGAGCGCCGAAAAGTGGTTTGGCAGTCAGCCGTTGAGCAGCGTCAAAGCCGACATAACGGAAAACGCGAAGAGCACTTCACGGATGTTGCGATCCAAAAGTACGCCGGACAACAAAGAAGTAGCAGCGAGGATTGAAGAAGATCGTCGTCTCCAGTTAATGGTTTCGCTGGCGCCGAAGTAGGGGTCGGATTTATGGATATTCTTGAGCGTCTCCGTCGAATCAAGAAAGGACTCTGGATCGCGGTCGGCGTAGCTTTTGCCGTCTTGTTCTTGCTTATAGCGGTTGTCGTGGTGGCCGCGCTAATTCTTAGAGCATGGGATACCCGCAACGCGCCAAAGATAGTTAAGAATCAAATCGGTATCGAATTGATAACCATCTCACCGGGCAGCTTTCTGATGGGTTCCGACGATGTCCGCGACGACGAAAAGCCGGTGCATCAAGTAACGATCAGCAAGGCATTTCTTTTCGGGAGATACGAAGTGACTGCCGGTGAATGGAAAGCTGTTATGGGCAAGGCGCCGCCCGGTTTCGAAGCCGATCATTTTCCCGCGCGATACATCACCTGGAACGACGCGCAGGAATTCATTCGGCGTCTAAACCAGAGAAACGACGGATACTCTTATCGTCTGCCGACGGAGGCTGAATGGGAATTTGCCTGTCGCGCTGGAGCGAAGACCGAAGACCCAAGCGATATCGAGTTATTGGCTTGGTACGATGGTAACTCTAACAATCGCCTGCACCCGGTTGGGATGAAACACGCGAATGACTGGGGCTTTTATGACATGCGAGGAAACGTCTCGGAATGGTGCCAGGATTGGTACGATAAGAATTACTACCCCGAAAGCGCCGGCGCCGATCCAAAAGGTCCTGGCAACGGTCAGGAGCGAGTGAAGCGAGGCGGGTCGCATTTTGATGATAGATCGAAAGTACGTTGTTCAGCTCGCGAGGGGGGAGCGCCAACTGAAATCCTCGACACTAATGGATTTCGGATCGTCGCCGCGGCGCTTGCCCGGTAAGTCAGCGCGCCAAAAAATCTGTGGGTAGCCCTCGCCAAGCCCCCTCTCCCTTTGGGAGAGGGTTGGGCTGAGGGCCTAGCGATGGAACGCAAACCACCTTTCCCGTTCTTATCTTTCCGTAATTAATCAGCGACGCCCTCAGCCAATCCTCTCCCAAAGGGCCACTCACGCCAATAACAATCCGAATTTTCCCAACTCAACCAGCTTCTCCTCCAGGTCTGTGGCAAGTCCTTTCAGCATCGTTTCTTTCTCAGGGTCCGGAACTCTGGCATTCGATTCGATCACGCGCCTGAGTTCCTGAGCCAGAGCGCTCCGATCCCGCGTACCATCCAGCAATAAAAGCAGTTGCCGCGCACCTTACAGAGCACTACCACTTCTTGGTTGGCCCATCTCACAGTTTGCGCAACTCGCGCCAGTGTTGGTACTGCTCAACTCGGAAAGTTAGTACAGTAATCCACGAATTCCTTGGCTTCGTTGAGAATTTCACGCGCTGTGTTTTCGTTTGCCTCGTAGCCTTTTAGTTCTATGAAGCGTGATGAGATGCGCTCCCAGGCGCCGTTTGTTTGTCCGGATATGACAAACAGGTTTTCAAATTCCCAGAGTGCTTCGTCTGCCGTGAATGGATCGACCAAACGCTGGTAAAGAAGAACTCGCGCCGCCGCAGCCGCGGCCTCGTAAGCAGTAAGCATCGCCTGCTCATATTCTTTGTGATAGATGAAAGCTGCGGCCTGGGCCAGCCATTCGCCGGCGTGATCGATGCTCGGCACACTCTCGGCAACAGTCGAGCCGGCGCACTCTCCCTTGATTCCCTGTCGGACGGCAAAGCGTTCATTCTCATGTCCGTAATCCTGATAAAACGATCGATCTTCTTCAAAGGAAGGCACGGAGCGAAACGGTTCCAGAAGCTCTTTCAGCCTCTTTTCCCCGACACGGGCAACAAAGGAATTGAACTCCTCAGCATCAAGTCTCTCCTCTTCATATAAGCGCAACAGCGTCTCAATTAACTTGATGCAGTTTTTCGCCGGAAACTTACCAATCAGGTGCGCGATCTGAGCTGAGGCCGGCGTGGTCTGGCCGCCAAGCGACAACAAGTGCGCCGGAACTGTGCGGCCATCGTGAGAAAGCGCCGCCGCATGAAAGCCGATATTCGCCACGGTGTGCTGGGCGCAACCATTGGGGCAACCGGAGATTTTGATCTTCAACGAACGAGCCAGCTCGCGATACGCGGCCAAGTGACCATCGAAGGCGTCCGAGATCGCACTCCCGAGTCCCTTGGCGGAAGCGATTCCCAGTCGGCAAGTGTCAGAGCCCGGACAAGTGGTTACGTCGGCGACCGTGTCAACGCCCGAATCACCCAACTCGATTCGCTTCAGTGTGCGATGGAGATCCAGCAGTCTTTCTTCACGCACCCAGGGTAGATAGATATTCTGGCCAATGGAAACACGCAATTGATTCGATGAAAAGCGGCGCGCGACGTCGGCGAGTGCTCGCGCCCGGGCCGACGTAATATCCCCCAGCTTGAGTCGCACATGGACGCCGCGAAATCCTTCATGCTTGTGCTCGATCACGGAATCGCGCACCCAGGAGCGAAACTCCGGATCAGCGGTGCCGCGATGAAGCAGCTTCAAACCATTTGGGCCGATAGGCTTCGAATTCGATCCGCGCCGATCGGGCAAATGATCGGCCAGTCGAATCGGACCGACACGGGTTCGTTCTTCGTCAAGCGCCGCGACGAAGTCATCCCAACCCAGCGACTGAATCAAAAATTTCATGCGTGCTTTCATGCGCGCTTTGCGCTCACCATATCGATCGAAGAGGCGCAGAATCGAAGCGGCCAGATTGAAAATCTCTCCGGCGGGAAGGAATTCAGTGTAAAGCTGCGCCAAATGCGGCGTACTGCCCAACCCACCGCCGAGATAGACTCGAAACCCGCGTTCAATCTCGCCATTCAGTTCACGGGTAGCGGCCCAGAAGCCAATGTCGTGAATGCGCAGCGCGGAATGATCTTCGGCGCAGCCTTCGAAGGTAATCTTGAACTTGCGCCCCAGGTTCTGGTTGTACTTGTTTCTCACCAGGTAACGGAACAGCGCTTCGGCATAAGGCCAGACGTCAAAGGGTTCGCTGGGAGAAGTTCCGGCGCGGTAACACGCCGTGATATT
>QHXG01000358.1 GCA_003222845.1 Acidobacteriota bacterium
TCCGCTCACCGCGTTAGCGATTCGCGAGCCAATCACGGAGCGGCCCGCCAACGTTGTCCGCAGTGTGATGAGGCTGTTCGCCAGCGACGTGGAAGATAAGCCCTGGTATAACGACCGCGAGATGTGGCCTCGCTATCTCACGATGCTGGCGACGCAGCGTTTCAATCGTTTCAATCTGAGCTTCGGTCTCGGCTATGACTTTCTGCGGCAGGTTACTGACGCTTATTTTCTGTTTGCGTATCCGTTTCTGCTCTCTGTGCCAGGTTACGGCGTCAGAGTGCCGCAGTTATCAAACGCTGAACGCGATCGCAATCTTGAAACTCTGAAATTCATCAGCGAGCTGACTGTCGCTCGCGGCATGCAGTTTCAGTTGGGTATCTGGATGCACGGTTACGAATGGATCGACAGTCCGCATGCTAACTACACGATCGAAGGGCTGACGCGCGCGAATCATGGTCCATATTGTCGCGATGCTTTGCGCCTGTTGCTGCAAGCCTGCCCCGCCATTGGTGGCGTGACTATCCGCACCCACGGCGAAAGTGGGGTCGAAGAAGGCAGCTATGAGTTCTGGAAAACTGTCTTCGCAGGCGTAGCTACTTGCGGCCGTAGAGTTGAGATCGATCTACATCCGAAGGGTTTGGACCAGACGATGCTGGACAATGCGACGCTCACGCGCCAGCCGGTTACAGTCTCGCCAAAGTTTTGGGCCGAGCATCTGGGCATGCCGTATCACCAGGCCGACATCCGCGCCCTGGAAGTACCTCCAGTTGGCCGGCAGCCTACCGGATTGATGAAGCTCAGTACTGGCTCACGCAGCTTCACGCGTTACGGCTATGGCGACCTGCTGCGTGAAGACCGCTCGTGGAGTTTGATTCACCGAGTCTGGCCGGGTAGCCAGAGACTTTTGCTCTGGGGCGACCCGTTAACGGGCGCTGCTTATGCTCGGGCCTTCAGCTTTTGCGGCAGTGACGGCGCCGAGATCATGGAGTCGCTTTCATTCAAGGGCCGCAGAGGCACCGGCATTGCCGGCGACCGTTGTGCGTACGCCGATACATCCTTGAGGCCTCGCTGGGATTGGGAGAAGTACCAGTACGGTCAACGTATCTGGGGCCGGCTACTCTACAACCCGGATTCCGACCCGGACACGTGGCAACGTTACTTACGCAATCATTTTGGAAATGGCGCGCGCGACATCGAAACGGCTCTGGCTAATGCCAGCCGCATTCTTCCGATCATCACCACAGCGCACTGCCCTTCAGCCGCGAATAATAACTACTGGCCCGAGATGTATCTGAATCATTCAATGGTAGACGCGGCGCATTCGGCTCCGTATAGCGATACGCCGGCGCCCAAAGTGTTCGGCAATGTCAGTCCGCTCGACCCACAGTTGTTCACGCGCATCAACGACTTCGCGGACGAGTTGCTAAGTGGTAAGCGCAGCGGTAAGCATTCTCCGATCGAAGTTGCTCAGTGGATCGACGACTATGCCGCAGCAGCAACGAAGCATTTGGCCCAAGCTGCGCTGCAAGTTAAAGGAAAACAGAAGGCAGAATATCGCCGTCTCGAAATTGATGTCGCCATCCAGGCGGGATTGGGAAACTTCTTCGCTGCCAAGTTTCGCAGCGGCGTACTGTATAGGATTTTTGAGCAGACCGGGAACCGCACTGCGCTTGAATCGTCGTTGGTCCAGTATCGCAAAGCGCGCGCTGTCTGGGCCGAACTTGCAAATCTGGCCAAGGGCAGCTACATGTCTGATGTCACTGTCGGCGAGCAACCACAGCAGCACGGTCATTGGCTGGACCGTCTGCCCGCGATCGACCGCGACATCGCTGCCATTGCCGAGAGGTTGGATGGAATCAAGCGAAGCGAGCCGTCCGCTTCGGTCGGCCTGGCCATCAAGGAAGTGCTCGGCCGCCCAGAGCGCGAGATCTTGCTGTGCCGCCACACTCCCCGCACGCGGTTCGTTCCGGGACAGCCGCTGGAGATCGATCTATCGCTGGAAACGCCGGCAGCTTCGGTGATTCTGTATTACCGGCACGTCAACCACGCTGAACGATTCAATCTTGCCGCAATGGAGCGTCGTGAACAGCGCTGTCGTGTGACAATTCCGGCCATGTATACCGACTCTGTGTACCCTCTGGAGTATTACTTCGAAGTGAAGAGCACGACCGGAAAGACACTATTGTATCCCGGGTTTGGAAAAGACTTGACCAACCACCCGTACTTTGTCATACGACCGTTCCACAATCCATCCTCACTACGGTTGTAATTAAGAGTGAGAGTATCTACGAGTACGTGTCAGAACCGCGAGCGGTAGCGACCGGATCACACCGTAACTTGTGAAATGAGGTTTTGCTGAGTTGCGCGTAGGATCCCTTCAAGTCGTTCCGCTCGACGAGGCCGCAGCTTTGACTGAACAACGTGCCGGGCAGTTTGATAGCTCTCGACGACGCACTCCGAGACCTCGCGGCGCTCGATGAGCGTAAGAGTCAAATCATTGAGTTACGATTCTTCGGAGGTCTAAGCATGGAAGAGACCGCCGAAGTAATGAAAATTTCGCCGTCGACAGTTCAGCGCGAGTGGCGCGCAGCGAAAGCGTGGCTCCACCACGCATCGCTGCGCCGCAGTAGCATTCGGTTACAGGCCGGAGAGCGTCTGCCTGGAGAGGACTTACACCTCTCTGAACGTGCGTGCTCCCAGGCGCGCGTGCGGTAAGGCTCTGCCAGGCTCTGCCTTACCGCATGCGACCTTCCTTCCTCGTCTCACCGCGGCGAGGCTGAGCCTCGCCGCGGTGAACGCTTTCCACACATCGGGTGGCGAAGCCGTAAAGTTAGGTTCACGCCCGAGCGAAATCACACCGAGCCGACGATCTTGCGATATTCATCTTCCGTGAAAGCCTTGAGCGTCTCAGTGCTAACGTTCCCCTGCGAACCCAAACCGATAATGGCCTTCGCGTAACTCTCGTCATCAGGGGCCTCGATCACGCAGACCAGATCGTGTCGGCCCATCGTCAGGTAAACGTCTTTGATTTCCACTCCAGCTTTCTTGAACGCCTTTCGTCCAGCGTCGAGTCGCTTAGCACTCGACCCAACCTTTGAAATTCCCTGCGCCGTCCAATTCAGTAGCGCGATGTAAGTTGGCATTTCGATCTCCTTCACAATCGATATTGGGGCGCACCTGCGTATGCGCCCTGGTTTTGAATCGAATCAAAGGGCGTGGATACGCAGGTCCGCCCTACCTTCAAAACGTGATGGTGACATTCCTCTGCAATAGCAACCACATTGAGAATAGGCCCACGCTAAAACGTCGGGAGCAGCTAAGGGCTTATCGTTAACCCTGAAAACCATCCGCAGATTTCGCAGATTCCACAGATTTAGAAAGAACCAGTCGGCGGTGTTGTAGGCTACGTCCACCGAAGTTCAGCCGACTTCGTATCCCGTCGCCTTAAGATAGTTGATTACTTGCGCTTCTTCAGTGCCGCTCATCTGGGCGAGCGCCTTTAACTCAACAATGACGGAATCGAAGCAAATGAAGTCCGCGCAATAAATAGGTGCCAGAAGTTGGCCTTTGTAATGAATTGGTAAACGTACTTCTCGTTTGAAGGAAATGTTTTGCCTTGAGAATTCGACAGTCAATGCTTCCTGGTAAACGGGCTCCAAAAAGCCGCAGCTAAGTTGCTTGTGAACTTCCATCGCGGCGCCAATGATGGCATACGTTCTGGGATCATTCTCGGTGAGGCCTCTCATGATCATTCTTTCGCCCTTTCCTTTCCGTGTAATCTGCGTAATCTGCGGATAAATTTCCTACCGGCCCTGCACTGCTGCCACAGGTCGCGTTCCCAATCCAAACTCTTCCGGATTCGGCAGCGTCGAAGTTGCTTCATACTTCTGCAGCGCTTCATTCATCGCGCGCGACTTTGCCAGCCAGATCGAAACCATTTGATCGTAGCGAGCCAGCACGCTGTCAAGCCAGTAAGGCCGGTTCTCTGCGAGCCATTGCTTCCGATAACCTTCTTTCAGGATTGAAAGCTCCTCGGCCATCTCGCGCAGGTTGTTGTATATCGCTCCGGTATAATATCGCAGCTTTCGGGCCTTCAAGCGATCCCCAAGATTCAAATACGCGTCCCAATATTGATCGCTGAATCGTTGCATCACTTCCATCCGCCGCCCGAAATGATCGAATCTTTGCGCCGAAAATTTCATCGCAGCGACTGCCGAAACGTTTCTTCTGGCCCGGCCCTCGTTTCTTAATAGCGATTCGTCCACGTCTTCAACCGTCAGCCGCATCTTGCGAATTCGCTCGGCAAGGCCTCGCGCTTGATTCTGAAACTGCGTTGTGAATGGATCGCGCCAGAACATCTCGTCGGTTGTAGCGCCGCCGAACAAAGCGTCGACGCTTCCCAACGCCCGCTCCGCTTTCACAAATTGATCGCCGTCGTTGCGAAAGAAGGCCCAATCGAAATCGCGGTCGAACTCTTGAATGTCGACCACGCCTTCCTGCCATGACGCCGCCGCGCCGAGAACGATTGGATGCCACGCCATTTCAAACAACGATTCTCCGTCGTCGTCCCAGGTCGTGTTCATCATTCCGATCGCTCCGGCCTTTTGACCATCGCGAACGAAGTTGATGATGTTCCTGGACGCCGCGTCGAGGTTGGGAAAAATCTGGTTCCAGGTGTGCGCTCCGGGACAAACGAATTGATCCAAACCGGCGTTCTTGAACGGATTGATTGACTTGGAATAATCGTCAAGCGCGGCGTACTGCCAGTTCATGGCGATCACGTCTTTCGGCACGTTGCCAATCAGATCGGGATGATGCAGGGCAATATCGCCCCAAAACATCAGCCGTCGATTGTAAGGTTTCAAGAGATCGCGTACCCGATTCAGATGTTCGAAGTAAACCGCGCCAACTCCTTTCGCCTGCGCCTCCGCTTTGCTCTGCCCCTCGCCTAGTTCGAATGTTTCATCCTCGCCGATGTGAAAGAACTGTCCGGGAAAAAGTTCGTTCAGCTCCTTATATAGATCCGCGACCAGCTTGTAAGTGCCGGGTTGTTGTGGCGAGAGCACATCCCCATAAGGCGTCTCAGCCAAGTCGGCATATTTCTCAAGTCGAAGCGCCTTGTGCAAATGGCCGAACGTCTGCTGTTCGGGAACAAGTTCAACGTGATACCGCTGCGCATATGCGACCAACTCGCGAATCTCTGCCGGCGTAAGCGAGCCACCCGGAGGCCCGATCAAGGGATTCGATTCGCTCGCGAACGTATGCTCCATATAGAAGGAGTGCATGTTGAGCTTGAAAAAGGCTTCAGTGCGAATCTGCCGCTTAATGTAAACGACGGTCGGCACCGGCCCACGGCTAATGTCGTCCGAAACTCCGCGCCAGCGCATCGTGGGCCAGTCGATTATTTTCACGCTGGGAATGAAAGCGCCGACGCCTTCGCCACTCACGAGCTGCTTCAGTGTTTGTAAGCCATAGAAAGTCCCGGCCGTCGTTCTGCCCGCGATGACGACTTCATTCGGACTTACGAGCAGCACATATCCCTCGTCATTCAAGGTCGCGGGTGGTTCCGCTCCGTTTCGTCTCAGTGCCTGCATTATCGATGGAAGCTCGATGCGGCCGATGACGATCTGCCGGCGCGGCTTTCCCTTTCCAATCGACAACGCGAAATTCGCCGTCGCTTTGAGATCATCGATGAAGTCCTGCGCGGCGAAACGATCTTCGACGGAATTGTTATCGGCCAGAACGATTCGCGTATCGCGGCCAACCTCAAATCTGCCGTCGCCGACATTAACTTGTTTTGGTTTGGGAATCACTTGTATGTTTGGCGACTGGCCGCGCGCCGGGGCAGAGCCCAAGGCAAACGCGCACATAATCAATTAAAGTTCGTGTTACAGTTGCATTCATTAGTCAGGTCTGGTTGATGACGCCCATCAGTCCTTATCGATCAAGCTTGAGAAGGTCGGACGACTATTTACCTGATATTGATGGCGAATACAATGGCCGCGAGGAAATCTCGTTCTAAGTCGGGACGCGTCCAGGCGTTATAAGAGGGCGAACAAGTCCGCTATCTAAACGATAAGGAGTCTTGCCGATTGTCCTTAATGCTTCAGGAAATCGCCGAGCAACCGGCGGCGCTCGAAAAAACAAGCGCGGAAGAGCGAACGAAGATCGAGCGGCTGGGCAGATCGCTCAAAGGGCGTGAGATCGATCTCATCGTCCTGGTCGCGCGTGGTAGTTCGGATAACGCGGCGCTGTTTGGCCGCTATCTGCTGGAAATTACAACGGGCATTCCGGTTTCGCTTTCGGCGCCATCAGTTCACACCCTCTATCATGCGAAATTGAATCTGAAGCGCGCGTTGGTCGTCGGCGTTTCGCAATCGGGCGAAGGCGAGGACATCAATCGCGTGCTGGAAAACGCGCGCGAGTGCGGCGCTTTCACAATCGGAATCACCAACGAGCCGGCATCATCGATGGTGAAACTCGTTGATGAAACACTTCTGATGCATGGCGGGCGCGAACGATCGGTCGCAGCCACGAAAACCTTCACTGGGCAAATCATGCTTTTCTATCTGCTCGCCGCGGCCCTCGCAAAAGACAGCAACGCCATCGACTACCAACAAATTCCCGATCTCGCCGCTCGCGCGCTGGAACAGACGCCGGCGATTGTCGAACTCGTGCAGCGGTACGTCTTCATGGAAAATTGCGTCGTCGTCGGTCGCGGCCTGGCGTATGCGAATGCTTACGAATTTGCGCTCAAGTTAATGGAAACCTGCTACGTCGTTGCCGAGCGATTTTCGTCCGCGGATTTTTTGCACGGCCCCGTGGCGATGATCGAGAGACATTTTCCGGTGATTCTTTTTGCACCGC
>QHXG01000359.1 GCA_003222845.1 Acidobacteriota bacterium
CTCTTCAATACCGCGTGCGCGAGAAACTGAACCGCGATTATCTCGCGCCGATGAAGGCGGTGCATTACAAATCGTCCGACGGGCTCGAGATTCCCGCCTATCTCACGCTACCGAAAGGCGCCGCGCCGAAAAATTTACCGATCGTCATTTTCCCGCATGGTGGACCCTGGGCGCGCGACGGCTGGGGCTACAATCCCTTCGCGCAGTTCTGGGCCAATCGCGGCTATGCGGTGCTGCAACCAAACTTCCGCGGCTCGACCGGCTATGGCAAGAAATTCATCGACGCCGGCAACAAACAGTGGGGCGACAAGATGCAGGACGATATAACCTGGGGCGTGAAGTATCTGGTCGCTGAAGGCATCGCCGATCCAAAGCATGTCGGCATCATGGGCGGATCGTATGGAGGCTATGCGACACTTGCGGGCGTTACTTTTACGCCTGATCTCTATGCCGGTGCGGTCGATTACGTTGGACCATCGAATCTGATCACACTCCTCGAAACGATTCCACCTTATTGGGAAGCCGGCCGGCAGGTTTTCTATCAGCGTATGGGCGATCCGACAACGGCGGAAGGCAAAGCCCAACTCAATCGTCAATCGCCCTTGAACTCTGCGAATAAGATCAAGACGCCTTTGCTGGTGGTGCAAGGCGCAAACGATCCGCGCGTCAACAAACGCGAAGCGGATCAGATCGTCATCGTGTTGCGCGATCGCGGCTTCCCGGTTGAGTACATCGTTGCGCCTGATGAAGGCCACGGTTTCGCTCGTCCGGTAAATAACATGGCGATGTTTTCCGAAGCCGAGAAGTTTTTTGCGAAGTATCTCGGTGGCCGTTATCAGGAAGGCGCGACGTCTGAAGTCGCTCAACGTTTGAAGGAAATCACCGTCGATGTGAAGACCGTGAGCCTGCCGAAGAAAGTCGACGCATCGGCCAGCGCGCCAAAACCAGCCGTCGATCTGAGCACCGGAACCTTTAAGTACAAGGCGACTATTGTGGCTGGAGCCCAGAGCATTCCGCTCACTACCACAACGGAGATTAAAGAAGATGGCGGCGCCTGGGTGGCAACCGAAACGGCGGACACGCCCTTTGGAAAAATCGTAGACGTTTCGACGATCGAGAAAAGCAGCCTGGTTTTGAAGCATCGGTCGATTAATCAGGGCGGAACTGTAATTGAGCTTGATTTCAAGGACGGGAAAGCGACGGGTACGATGACGATGAATGGCCAAAGCAAGCCGGTTTCGGTTGATGTTGGCGGAGTTGTCTTTGCCGATGGCGGGGGTGCTTTCGATGTCGTGGCTCGGTTGCCGCTGGCGGCAAATTACAGCACGACGTTCCGGAACTTTGATGTCCAGAAACAAAAGCCACAGCTCAAGCAATTGAAAGTCGTCGGCACTGAGAGTGTGACCGTTCCCGCCGGCGCGTTTGACGCATACAAAGTTGAAATCGTGGATACCAACGACGAAGCCGACAAGCAAACTGTCTGGATCGCAAAAGACTCGCACAAGGTCGTGAAGATCACGGCGACAATTCCGAGTCTTGGTGGGGCGTTGTTGACGTCGGAGTTGGTTCAGTAAACGGAGTCATCCAAAAAGCAGCCATGAGGCAGTCATGATCCAAGGGTCATGGCTGTTTCTCTTTGCAACCTACCAACAGCCACAAATCATTGACAAAGAATGACGCTTTGCGTAGATTTACGGCGCTCAAGATAGCCCACGATCGTTGAACAGCCCGGTGTAACGCAGCCTGTTCAGCAATGTGCGCTAGCGGGTTAGTTTGCGTCACGTCTAACCAAGACGCGAGCTTCACTTTGAGAATTAGGGACTGCTGGACCTTAGTCCTTGCAGCCGGTCCTCTGACTTGGCGCCTCATTTGGATCTAAAGTTCAGCATAATCTTCAGTCCGAATGCCCCCCGGTTTTGCCGGTCGTTTTTGGGCTTCACCGACCGGAAAACCGGTTCTGAAAAGGAGAAGATGAGTCATGAGTAAGACGATCAAGAAATACTGCAGACGCGAGGCATTTGCCTTCGCGATACTTGGATTTGCTCTGATTGCGGTTGCCGTGATGTTTCTCAGCAGCACGCCCGGTTCCGCCTCAGTGAAGCCGACCATGTCCACGCCGTTGCTCTCGTGCGGCGGTTCCGGCCAAGACTACATTGACATCAATGTCACGGGCGGGTCTACCACGGGCGCGCCCGCCGGGTTCACCATCCAGTGGCAGACAGTAGGCGATTACAACCAATTCGGATGGCCGGCTAATTCAAGCTGTCCACTCGATGCGGAAGGCGTTCCGACATGCGGCGAGTCTTTCTGCACGGCGTCGTTTTCTGGCAATGCCTCCTCCTCGAACTACAACCTCGCCGCAGGCCAACCGGTCACCGTGCGGATCGGCGACTTGATGCTCGATAGCGGGGTGTCCACTGATTGCCCGCAGGTGAGGCTCTTGTGCAGTCACAACTACGTGTTCCGTGCCTTTGCTCATGCCAACAGCTCGCGGCAGCGGAGCGCCTTCACGGAGAATTTGACCTGCTCTACCTTAGAGTGCCCCGTCGAGTGCGATGCCAACGTCAAGGGCGTGGACTTCTGGGCCACTCATTACCCGGACGCTTGGCCCGCGGCAGTTCTGGAGGGCGGGTTGATGATCGGTTGCACGTCTTACACTGCCGAGCAACTGAAGACTATCCTGCTCACAACGCCGGGTGAAGGCGACTGCACCACCGCCCTCTTGCACCAGGTCATCGCGGCCAGGCTGAATATCGCGAACGGCGCCAGTGAGGTGTACGTAAACTTGACTGCCGAGAGCCTTGCCGGAGCGGATGCGTTTCTGTGCGGCGGGGAAGCAGACTGCCCCAGCCTCACGAACACGCTTGATTCAGCGCGCGCGCAGTTCGAGTGCCCGGTACAGAAATAACCCTGTTTTTCCTTCCGGTATTTTCGGAACCTGCAGAAAGGCAGCACCAGGGAACTGGTGCTGCCTTTTCTACGTTCCTCCCCTCGCCGCCTGCTGCTTTAACATTCTAGAACTCAAAGACCTCCCACATTACTTCATCGTTACGGAGCTTGTTTGATTTATTTCCCGCAGAGTTCTATAAACATCTCGCTCATAACGGAGCGAAGATTAGCGGAAGGCTCTCCGCACATCAGGCGGCAAAGCCACATCGAATTGGAATCTATGAAAACTCTAATCAAGAACGGTAACATCATCACCGCCACCGACAACTATCACGCCGACATTTTGATCGACGACGAAGTTGTCTCCATCATCGGCGCAAAGCTCGATATTGAAGCTGACTTGAGTATCGAGGCGAGCGGAAAGCTGGTCATTCCCGGCGGCATCGATCCGCACACGCACATGGAATTGCCGTTTGGCGGCACTACGGCGGCCGACGATTTTCGCACCGGCACGATCGCCGCCGCGCACGGCGGCACCACAACCATTATCGATTTTGCAGTCCAATACAAAGGCGAGTCGCTATTACAAGGCGTGGACAACTGGCACCAGAAAGCCGAAGGCAAGTGCGCGATCGATTACGGCTTTCATTTGATCACGACTGAACTGGAAGATCGGCAGATTGAAGAGATGTATACGGTGATGGACGAAGGCGTAACCAGCTTCAAAATGTTCATGGCTTACCCCGGCGTCTTTTTGGTTGATGACGCGACGATTTTCCGCGCGATGTCGGCGGCGGGCTCGCGCGGAGGATTGATTTGTATGCACGCCGAGAATGGCATTGTCATCAACGAGATCATCAAACGCGCGCTTGAAAAGGGCCACACCGCGCCAAAATACCATGCCCTGACTCGGCCCACGATTGCCGAAGCCGAAGGCGTACATCGCGCAATTGCGATCGCCGAGATGGCTGAGTCGCCAGTTTACATCGTTCACTTATCTTGCGCAGACGCGCTCAATCAGGTCCGTCAAGCGCGCGATCGTGGCATTCCTGCTTTCGCTGAGACTTGTCCGCAGTACCTATTCCTTTCGATCGATGATTACGGCGAGGATTTTGACGGCGCCAAATATGTTATGACGCCGCCGCTCCGCGAGCAGGCGAATCAAACAGAATTGTGGAAAGGTTTGAAGATGGACGATTTGCAAGTCATCTCAACCGATCACTGCCCGTTCTGCATGAAAGAGCAGAAGGAACTCGGCAAAGACGACTTCACGAAGATTCCGAACGGCGCGCCCGGAGTCGAGCATCGTGTGCCGCTGATTTACAACGGCGTGGTTGAAAATCGAATCGGCCTCAATCGCTTTGTCGAATTAACTTCAACTGCGGCAGCAAAGATGTTTGGGTTATTTCCGAAGAAAGGAACGATCGCGATCGGCTCGGACGCAGACATCGTCATCTTCGATGCCAATAGAGAACAGACACTCTCGGTCAAGACTCATCACATGAACGTTGATTACAGCGCATATGAAGGCAAAACGATTAAAGGTGTCGTCGAAACTGTTCTGTCGCGCGGCTCGGTTGTGATCGACAACGGTGAATTCAAAGGCAAGTCCGGTCAGGGCCAATTCTTGAAACGCGGTGAGTGTGTCGCGTTATAATGCCGCCGATTTGTTGACTTTACAGCTTTCCCGGCCAATAACGGTTTCACCACGATGAGCCAGGACTCCGCTCAAATTCCTCACCAATCTCGACGCAAATGCGCGAACTGTGGATTGGTTAACGCCGGCTCTGATGAACAATGTCGCCGCTGCGGAGCTCTGCTGGCCGATGATGAGCCATTCGATTCAATCGATAGCGAGGCGCTGGCTGAAACAAAACCAAAGAAGCGCGGGTTGCTTAAGAGAGTCACATGGGTTGTGGGCGCGTCCCTACTGATTTTGACGATCTGGTATGTTTCGCTGCTGATGAGTTCAACCGGACTTCAACCCGATCAGCGCGAGAGAGTAGATAAAGCGATCGCCGTGCTTCAACAATCTGGCTTCACCCGCGAAGCATTCATCCTCAATCACCTGACTTCGTTCAGGAGTACAGACAACTGGTGGAACTCGTATATTGGCCACCACGACGCTTATGCGGCGACGAATTTTCCTTTTGAAGTAGTGACGCTCTATCCAGAATTCTTCGCCCTTCCCGTCGACGATAGAGAGCGGGCCGCTGTGCTTCTTCATGAAGCTCGCCACTTGATGGGCGACGGCGAAGACGCGGCGCTGCAAACAACATGGAAAAATAAACAACGTTTGGGATGGACGTCGGACAAGTACAACCGGACTCGAGTCTGGGACGCGACCGAGGACTTGACCAAAGCCAGGTTCCCATACATGTTTCAATGCGGAGTCGATGGGCAGTCTGATTGCTATTGAGGATGATGGCCGAAGCACTGGACAAGTGGACGTGCCGGCAGCAGACTGTAACGTCATTCGAGTGCTCGGAACGAGGTTAAGTCAATGAAGAAAGTGCTTTGCTTGATCACCTTTATCGTCGTTTCATTCACGATAACGTTCGCGCAGACTCCTAGTCAGGCTAAACCAGCTCAAAACCCCAAGGTCGTTACTGCCGCGCAAGTAAACGGCGTCTATCGTTATTACAAGAGCGAGTTCCGCGTCCTCGCGCTCGGCCATAACAAATTGAAAGTCCAATTCGACGGCATCTATATGACTCTGGCGAAGAGCCCGAACATGGGTTACACCATGGGCGAAGCAACGATCGAAGGCAACGTTGCGATATTTGTCCCACCTGACACCCAGGGCTGTAAGATCACGATGACGTTCCTGCCGGGAAAAATTGTAGTCAAGCAAGATGGCTCGGACGCCGATTGCGGCTTTGGGCATAATGTCTATACGACCGGTACATATCGTAAGATCAGATCGGGCAAGCCGAAGTTTGAGCCGCCGCCGTGACGGCCGTTGTCCGCAACCGCCTGCGGTAGCAGGTGGTTGATCTGTACTTGGTCGACAGTCAGTAACCCGTCAGAGATCCAACCGCCC
>QHXG01000360.1 GCA_003222845.1 Acidobacteriota bacterium
GCGTCCGAAAAAGCGCCGCAGCACGCGATGGCTTCATATTTATGAAACCGGATCGCGATGTCTGAAAACTCTTCTAAATTGATCGCGCTCAACGCACACGAATTCGGCTGTAACTGTCCATGGCCGAAGTGTCTGACAAGATTACTTGATCTCCTTCGTTGAGCCCGCTGATTATCTCGATCGTGTTAACCGAACTGCGCCCCAACGTAACCGGCGTGCGCACGGCTTCCTGGCCATCCGCAGTCAGCTTGAACAGCCCGAGCGTCTGTTGGCCCTGCCCAAAGGCAGGGCGGCCAACATTCAACACGTTGCCGAGCCGCTCAAGTTCAATTGTTCCATCCACGCTCAAATCTGCCCGCGCGCTCGTGGGCAATGGCCCGCTGAACTCAGCGTCGACAGTAAACGTGCCCTCACGCGCCGCCGGATCGATGCGTGAAACTTGGCCTTGAATAATCCCGTTACGCGTGTCGACGGCCACGGGTTGGCCAATCTTAACGTCTTTGATTTGGGTTTCGGCAATCTTCAATTCAGCTTTCAACGAAGCAGGATCAGCCACGCGCGCGATATTGAATCCCGGTGTCATCTGTTGGCCTACCTGCACTGAAATCTGCTGCAATACGCCGTTAGTTCCGGCGCGCACTTTCAACGCGTCAACTTGATCGCGCTTCAACTTGGCCAGCGCTTGCAATTGCTGAACCCGCGATTCTTGCGCGTTGATTTGCGCTTTGGTCGATTTGTCTCTGATCGCCAGTCGTTCCTTTTCGATCTTAAGCCTATTCGCTAGGTCTTCCACCCTGACCCGAGACAGCTTCAATAATAAGTCAGCAACCAGTCCCTGTTTAGCCAGCGTCTCGTCGGTATCAAGCTGTAATTTTCCCTGGCTGTACTCAGCATTGATCGAAGCCAACGCAGACTCTTGCGTCATCCTCTCACTTTCCAGACGCACCCGTAGATTCTCTTCATCAGCTATAGCGGCCTTTACTTGAAACTCCGCATCCATCGCCTGCTGTTCCATTTCGGCATTCGACAGCTCGACAATTATGGTATCCGCTCGAACTTCGACACCCGGCTGCAGCAAAATCTTTTCGACCCGTCCATCCGAAGGCGCCGGCACCCAGCGGACCACCTGGGGCACCAAGGTGCCGCTACCGCGCACCTCGCGCACCATCGGTCCGCGCTTGACTGTGTCAATCACCGCGGTCGAACGATCGAGCGTGGGAGCAGCCGGCTTCAGTTTTGCGAGAGCAAGCGTCACCCCGCCAACAGTCGTCAGGCCAATTAGGATAAATATCGCTGCGCGAATTCGTTTGGTGAGCTTTGATTTTGCCTTTCGCTTAATATCCATGAACACCAGAAGATCAAAGCTCGTGCCAGCAAACGAAACTGGGTCAGGTCCGACTCACGGCCATCAAAAACATCACCCTATTCCCAGAAATTTTGCTGGATACGCCGAAGCAAAGAAACCGAGACCACCGGTCATTTGTTCGCAACATCAGGTTGGCAATTTCACTTTCGGGACGAGGAATCCCATTTTCGGAAAGAATGGCTCGCGGTTCTGTAACGACGCGCACTAATGCCGGCGGGAGTTATCCCCCGTCACTTTCAAAACACGCCCGATGCCTGAAAAGATTCAGGGAAGAGGAGTGGCTTTGCACAAAAGTCGTCCGGACACCGAAGACGATCGAATTCTTTCGGACCAAACCGGTCTCATTCACACCTGGCTTTAGCCAGGTGAACTGCGCCAAGCCAAGAACCGAAACCGTTTAAACGGTTTCCCCCTTCTCCTGACACTCCCGATCACCCGGCTGAAGCCGGGTGTGAATGAGAACCTCGCCTCTTCTTTCTTGTGCTAAGCGAAGAAGAGTAGAAATCGCGAACAATGTATACTTAATGCTCTCATGCACTACCACCTGATCGGGATTTGCGGGACAGCGATGGCTTCGCTCGCAGGGATGCTGCAAGCGCGTGGTCATCAAGTCACTGGCTCGGATGAGAACGTCTATCCGCCGATGTGCACGATGCTCGACAGTTTGGGAATTCAAATCATGCCGGGCTACGAAGGCGAGCATCTCACTCCGGCGCCTGATTGCATCGTGGTTGGGAATGCGATTCCACGCGGCAATCCGGAAGTCGAAGAAACGCTAAATCGCAAGCTTCTCTATCGCTCATTACCCGAAGTCATCAAAGAAGAATTCATTCGCGGCCGCCGATCGCTGGTTGTCGCCGGCACACATGGCAAGACCACGACGACAAGTCTGGCGGCGTGGGTAATCGATCAAGCAGGCCTGAATCCTTCATTCCTGGTCGGCGGCGTGGTGCAAAATTTCAGCGCCAGTTTTCGCGTCACCGAAAGCAACTACTTCATCATTGAAGGCGACGAATACGATACGGCGTACTTTGATAAAGGGCCGAAGTTCATGCATTACTTGCCCGAAGTCGCGATCGTTAACAACATCGAATTTGATCATGCGGACATTTATGAAAATCTCGACGCCGTGAAACTGGCATTTCGTCGCCTGATGAATCTTGTGCCCGGAAACGGAAAGCTGATCGTGGGCTGGGACAGTCAGCCGGTGCGAGATGTCGTTGCTTCGTTTGGCGCAAAACTCTTCTCACAATTGGAAACATTCGGAACCGCCGGCGATGCGCGGTGGCAAGCGCGCGATATCGATTATGCAGAAGGAAGGACGCGCTTCACCGTCTTTCGTGACGGCGCAAAGTGGGCTGAGTTCCAGATGCCGCTGATTGGCGAGTTCAACGTGCGCAATTGCCTCGCGGTGATCGTCGCCGCAGAAGCGTGGGGAGTCGAGCGCAAAACGATCGCCGAAGCGCTCGCGACCTTCCGAAGCGTACGCCGACGCTGCGAGGTGCGAGGTGAAGTGAAAGGCATCACCGTCATAGACGATTTCGCGCACCATCCCACTGCGGTCCGCGAAACGCTCGCCGCGCTAAGATTGAAGTACAAAGACCGTCGTCTCGTCGCGGTCTTCGAGCCACGCTCGCGAACTTCCTGCCATGCAACCTTTCAGGAGACTTACGTCGACGCATTTTCGCCGGCTGATTATGTGATTGTTTCGCGCGTGTACGACGCGCAGAGAGCCGCGGAGATGGGTGGCGTCCTCGACATCACGAAATTGATCGACGACATCGCCGCCCAGGACAAACCTGCGTTTGCGATCACCGATGTTGATGAGATCGTGCGAAGCCTGACGCCTGAACTGCGCTCAGGCGACGTAGTCGCGATTATGTCGAATGGCGCATTCGGCGGAATTCACGAGAAGCTTTTGGCGGCACTTCACTCGCCGGCATGATTCAAACCTTACTTTGACCCTTCCAGACAGTCGGCTTGCCGTTCATTTTGTTCCGCCGATCCAATTCAGGAACTCTTTCGTGCGAACGAAATGAAGGCTTACTGAGGGAATTTTCCGACAATTCACGCGTTAGGAGTTAGTTAACCGGTCCCAACCATAGGATTGACAGTTGGTCGGCATCATTATATAAGTTGCGCCCGCCGCGCGCATTTATTAGAACTTTCGCTTCATTGGGTTACACGTCGGCTTTTTAACGATTCATTGCCACAGCGAGTTATCGATGGCAACGAAACCCTATCCTCAGTTTAAGCCAAAGGAGAATTGCAATGGCAAAAGAAAAGACCGACCAGCAGGTTTTTAAGGAGTTTGGCATCGGCGCTGACCAAAAAACTCTAAGAGATCTCGTTAGCAGCCAGAGAAAGATTAATGGCAGACTCTATAAGTCCATTGAAGCGATCTTGGACGCTCTGCCGAAAAGGCGGACCAGGACTCCGTTTACAGTGGACTTTGACGCACTTGCCAAAGCGAAAGAGATTAACGACGAAGTTCCGGGCGATGGGGTCGGTTGTAACAGCAAAGGGATTTAAGTCACTGACTTCCTGACGAGTTCACCGATCGCGCGGTTATTGCTGATTGTTAATAACAATCACATCGCGAGTCTCGCTGCCTCGCAGACTGGCAATTTGCGTGAAGTCCAGCGACCACGCGTAGGCGTAAATCAGTTCAGTGGTGAAATTCGTGAGCTGTTTTGACGATCGGGCGCCCAGATCATAGCTCCAGATGTTGGAGACGCCTTTGTCGATGGCGATGTAAGTCAGAGCGCGGCCATCAGGAGTCCACTGTACTCGCTGCCAGTCCATAACTGGTATGGGCAATTGCTCGACCGGAGCGCCGCCATTGAAAGCAAAGATCGCCATCCCCCGCGTTCGCTCATCAACCAGATTGCGACAAGCCATGAATTCTCCATCGGGGGACACCATCGGCATGCGAGTGTACTTGTCAGTCACTTGTACCGCTTGGCCACCGTCAATAGGAACCTTCCACACGGTGAACACACTAACGGTTGGATTGGCCTGATTGTCATAGACTACCCATTTTCCGTCGGGCGAGCAGGACGGATACGAATTGCCGTCAGTGAAGGTTAACTGCTTGGGGTCGCTGCCGTCAGTGGCATTGATTCGCCAGATGTTTACGCTGCCATTCCGGTTCGACGCAAAAACAATGAAACGGCCATCAGGGGTGGTTGCCGGCGTGAAGTTATCGCGGGCGGTTGCCGTTAGCTCGGTCTGATTAGATCCGTCAGGATCGATCAGCGACAGGCTAAGATTGTTTCCAACCATCGACGAGAAGACGATCTTTCCGTTGCCCGTCCAGTTGAGCCCGTAAACGCGGCCCACCATTGAAGCGATCGATCTGGCGGACTGCGCATCCCCGCCGGGCGCCAACCACAGTTTCTCTTCCTGACGAGTTTGGACCGATATCATCGCGGTTCCATCGCGGGCAATACTTACAGATTCGTAATTGGTAGTGTCGCTGGTTATTCGTTGAGACTCCCCCGCCGGGTACGAGACGCGCCACAATTGAATGGGGCTCAACGCCCGCTCTTTCGCGCAAACAATCAAAGCGCTCTGATTCTCAAGCCAGGCGACGTGATAAATCGAAAACCATTGGGGTCCCCGAACTGTTTCCGGGCGGCCGCTTTCTACGTCAAAAGCGATCAAATTTGCGCGGGCGTCTTTGTCCCACCACGCGGAGATACAAACGATGCTGTGTCCATCCGGAGACCAGGTGGGACCGACAATGACATTGCTCGCATCTCGCCAAGTTGCCAGTGTTCGCTCTTCGGTGCCGTCGACGGTCACAATCATCAATGAATGTTCCCGAGTCGCCTTGTTGACACGAATGAATGCAAACCGGTCGCCAGTTGGTGAAAAAGAAATGGAAGTATCAACGTCATCCTTTATCTTTCTGGGCGGGCTGGCGGGCAGTGCCACCTGATAAAGGACACCAGTCTCGTTGTTCTCACGTCGAGTGAAATACAAATAGTTATTATCGCGTGAGAATGTGAGGCCGACGTAAGCAAACTGTAACGGCGGAACGATGACGGAACTGGCTCCAGTGGCGATGTTAGTAAAGACAACCTGCTGCATGCCGTCCTTCTTTTCGGCGTGAGTTACGAATCTTCCGTCCGGCGAAATCGCGGCACAGACTGACTGGCCGGCGTTAGTCAGCGGCGTCATTCGGATATTTTGGAATGGCGCGACGGTCGATTGATGATTGCTAATCAATTGACTAAATTTTTGGCGGACGGACGGTGAAATGAAGCCGAAGAATATCGCGAACACCGCAGCCATGCCGGCGAAGGCAGTCGCCTTGGGATGTTCTTTGATTTCACTGAGAATCGACTCGGCCGTGCGTACAGCCAAAGTTTTCGTTCTTTCAAGGGTCGTCGATCCGCCGCCGCCATCTACTGCTACCGGCGCCGGAGAGTCTTCGGCTGACTGCCTGGACGACATTGGCTGAGACGAGAATTCTTGAGGGGCGTTGGTGGCAATCTGCTGGCGCAGTTTTCTCAGATCCTCCGCCAGGTCCTTGA
>QHXG01000361.1:0-984 GCA_003222845.1 Acidobacteriota bacterium
CAAAGTGCCGAACGCAACGATGTAGTCTGATTTTTGCAGCGCCGTTCCATCCGATATTCCATAGCGAACGGAAGCTGGCCCGGACGCGCCACTGGTGCGCGTGATCGTAATGGTTGCTCTCCCCGCGGTTTCGCTTGCGATGTAACTGCCCACGTTGAATTGAATGGTTGCCGAAGCGATGAAGTTGGCCGTCTGGTTGACGATGACGCCGGTAAAGGTCCGGCCGGTTGGCGTAAAGCCAAAGCCGGCTTTCGATGGCGTCACCGTGTAGTCGCGCCCTGCGGGCAAGTTGACAAAGCTGTAGTTGCCACCCGAATCAGTCTGAGCGCTTAGCGATTTACCGCCACTTAGCGTCATCGTAGCGGCACTTAATCCACCACTACCCAGCGTCACCTGTCCACCGATGCTGACTACCACAGGCGAGAAATCCAGCCTCACATTCTTCTGCAGGTTGTTGACGGTTTAGTTGGGGACGGTAACTGAAACGGTATAGTTGTTGGAGACCGTCAGCAGCCCAAACGTAAAGTAGCCGTTGGCATCGGTCGTGGTCGTCGCGGACGGAACTCCGGTAAGGTTCACGGAGGCGCTCGAGATTGGATTATTGTTTTCATCCACGACGCGGCCGATGATGGTCGGATCGGCGATCAGGGAAGCAAAGGCGTCAGTAACACCTGCGGGGTTCGTCTGGAAGGAACCCGCTGTCGTCGGATAGCCGTTACGGGCATCGCCGGTTACGAAGGCGTTGCCGGCGCCGTCCAGCGCGATGCCATTACCTACGTCCTGGCTCTGGGTCACGCCGAGGCGTGTCGAGTAAACCAGCGCGTTGCCGGCAGGCGTAAACTTGGCCACAAAAACGCCGCCGGTGGTCGAAGCAGGAGGGATGGGATTGGCCGTGGGAAAGTTAGCTGACTGTGCCAAGCCAGTCACGTAGGCGTTGCCCACGACGTTGACCGCAACAGCCCTGCCCTCATCGGTGAGACTGGC
>QHXG01000361.1:993-25809 GCA_003222845.1 Acidobacteriota bacterium
GCGCTGCTGCCGCCAAGATAAGTGGAGTAAACCAGTGCCGAGCCTGTCGGGTTTAGCTTGGTAAGAAAGGCATCATAATAGCCGGCATTGGTCGCTTGGAACGGGTTAGCCACGGGGAAGTCGGTCGAGTTGGTCTGTCCGGTGACGTAGGCATTGCCGGCCGCATCGATCGCGATTGCCTGAGAGCCCCTGGGGACTGAATTACCGCCGAAATCCTGCCCGCTGCCGCCGAGATAAGTAGAGTAGATACGCGAAGCCGCACCGGAAAGATTCGTGTTGAACTTTGCCACGAACGCGTCAAAGTTGCCGCCGCCAAAGGTCGTTTGGAACGCGCCCGGCGAGGTGAAGTTCGTGGAAGTTGAATTTGTATAACCAGTCAGATAAGCGTTGCCCGTCGCATCCGCGGCAACCGCTCGGCCTTCCGCGAATCCGGTGGGCCCAAGGAAGGTTGAATAGACGAGTGACGCTGCGCCCGAAGCATTCGTGTTCAGCTTCGTCAAAAAACCGCTGTTGTTGTTCGTCGAAGAAAAAGCGCCGGCTAAGAATGGATTAACGCGCGCGAATACCTTACAATCCCCTAACGGTCAGTCCAGCGAACAAACACTCGGTCATTTCAAAACTTCCGAGCCCGCACCCGATGCCGGAACTGACATTTGATCGAAGGGGTTGTGGCGCACTAATCAATGCCTGAAAGCGTTTCCTTTTTTCCCCTGCTACTTGTCCACGCGCAAACCAACACCGGATCGGCTCAAATGACGGCGGATGAATGGAAAAAGTAAGTCAGGCCGGGAGAATTAATGGCGTCTGATTCCGATAAGGTAACCCGATTACTCCTTGAATGGGGCGATGGCAATCA
This sequence comes from Acidobacteriota bacterium, assembly GCA_003222845.1. Taxonomy (GTDB): domain Bacteria; phylum Acidobacteriota; class Blastocatellia; order Pyrinomonadales; family Pyrinomonadaceae; genus UBA11740. The sequence continues at coordinate 1,850 of QHXG01000361.1, forward strand.
GCAGGCACTTGAAGCGTTGGTACCGCTGATCTACAAAGAATTGCGCAATCTGGCGCATAACTTTCTCTACCGCGAGCGGCCGGGCCATACGCTGCAAACCACGGCGCTGGTTCACGAAGCCTACCTCAAGCTGATCGATCAAAACGATGCGCGCTGGCAGAATCGGGCGCACTTTTTTGCGATCGCCGCGCAGGCAATGCGCCGGATATTGATCGACAGATATGAAGCGGCAGTCGGGGACCTCTGCGCGAGTTTTGACTCAGACACAAAGCCAATCAGGGCTACCAGTAAGGCAGCGTTACTCAAAGCGCGAAGCAGTTATCAACAGAGCCTCGATACATTAAGGGAGCCTACAAGAACGGGGTGTTTTCGTTTCCGACCTTGCAAAAAGATTGGAGGAAGTCTCACAAAAACTTTCAGCCTGTGAGACCGCGTTGGCGAAATTGAAAAGTTGAATTCGTCTGCCTACGACCGTTCGAGTTTCGCGAAAGACCAGCAACCATAAGGTGAAGCTTGATTGCGAATAATCGCTGGACAATTCCGCGGCAGAAAATTGAAGAGTCCGCCCTCGATGCAAACCCGGCCGACTTCGGATCGTTTGCGCGAGACGCTATTCAATATTCTGGCGCCGCGGATCGAAGGCGCACGGTTTCTGGATCTGTGCGCCGGCTCAGGCGCGGTGGGAATCGAAGCGCTCTCTCGTGGTGCGGCGCAGGTCACTTTTGTCGATCAATCGAGGAGGATGTGCGAATTGATTGAAACCAATCTCGGCCCTTTGAATATCGACAAAAACGCGATCGAGATCTTGCTAGCGGAGGTCTTAGATTTCCTGCGAAGCTATGCGAAGAAAAAAACGGATGTGTTCGATATCATCTTCTTCGATCCTCCGTATGCGGCCGAATGTGAAGCTACGTTGGATTATATCGCCGAACGTGCGGGATTATTGCTGGCCACAGATGGTTTGGTGATCGTTGAGCATCATAAGAAGAACGAGTTGAAGGTAGAATTCCGCGGGCTTCATCGCTATCGCACCCTGAGGCAAGGTGATTCGATTTTGAGTTTCTATCGAGCGACGTAGCACTGGGAGCGCGGGCGTCCCGCCCGCAAAAGCGTGCGCAGCAGGCCAAGTCTTCGCGCTTCGCGCTCATTGCCGGCGGGACGCCCGCGCTCCCAGCTTTAGTCGCGATTTGTCATTCGGTAGAATCTTTCCATCAACATGCTCGTTCTAGGAATCGAAACTTCCTGTGATGAAACCGCTGCGGCGATTGTGCGCGATAGCCGCGAGATTGTTTCGTCTGTGATAGCTTCGCAGGTGCCAATCCACAAACGCTTTGGCGGTGTCGTGCCGGAGCTGGCTTCGCGAGAACATCTGGACAAGATCGTTCCTATCGTTGAAGAAGCCTTCGAACGAGCTGCCATTAAAAAAGATGACATTGACGGAATCGCCGTGACGATTGGTCCGGGCCTGATTGGCTCTTTACTAGTGGGTGTGTCATATGCGAAGGCGATGGCGTTCGCCCTCAATAAACCAATCGTCGGCGTGAATCACATCGAAGGTCACATCTATTCGGTCTGTTTCGAAAATCCGCCGGTTGAGTATCCGGCGCTCGCCTTGATCGTTTCGGGTGGACATACCAATCTTTTCTTCGTGCCGAGCGCGGGCAAATACAAGATCGTCGGCCGTACGCGGGACGATGCGGCAGGCGAAGCGTTCGACAAGGTCGCAAAGCTGCTCGGTCTTGGTTATCCAGGTGGGCCGATCATCGAAAGACTGGCGCGCGAAGGCGATCCAAAAGCGGTCGAGTTCGCAATTCCACGCATGGGCGACAAGCGTCCGGATTTCAGTTTTAGCGGATTAAAGACGGCCGTCCAAAAGTACGTGCGCGAGTCCGGATTGCAACCCGTGAGCAACGGGCAGGAGCCTTCGCAAGCGATTAAGGATTTGGCGGCCAGTTTTCAAAGCACTGTCATTCGATCTCTGGTAACGACGATGGAGCGTGTCGCCGTTGATTATTTTCCAAAGACTCTGATTGTCGCGGGCGGCGTTGCCTGTAATGGCGCCTTGCGCGAAGCGTCGCGCAAAGCTGCCGACCGTTTAGGTGTACCTGTCTATTTTCCTTCGCCACATCTGTCGACCGATAACGCGGCAATGATCGCTGCCGCGGGCACGGTGAAATTACAAGCGGGAGAACGCGCTGGTTGGGACTTAAACGCTGACGTCAGTTTGCGCTTGCAGAACATCGACGTTGAGGATGAAGAATTGCGAAAGCATGTGCGATATAGGCTGTAAGAAACATTTGGCCACTACGTGGCTTTGGCGTGCTCGCTTGCTTGAACTGAGATTCATGGCCACTGGCTTGGTGCAACTCATTTAATCATCCAACGTTCTAGGAATTCGAGGTGACGCTTAGCTTGCACTTACTCGGAGGGTTAATGCTCAAAACAATTGTCCTACTAATGCTGTCAACGTTTGCGCTGAGCAGCGGCGCATCGGGATGCCACGCGAAACGGAATGCCGCGCTTCCGACTCAAACGCCGAATCAAGAGACATCGACAAGCGCCATAAAGGTTCTGGCAGAAGGATTTCATTCTTCAGTTACTCATCCATTCGTTGCAGTCGTGCGCGATCCCGAGACTTACACTGAGCTGCTCAAACTCGACGCCAACCTACCTAAGCTTGATTCGGTGTTCTTCAGATCCAACGCGGTCGTCGCCGCGTTTTTGGGAGAGCGAAATACTGGCGGCTACGGCGTCGAGGTTGTTCAGAGTGCGGTCGGCGTTCGGGTTCTTGAAAAGAAACCTGCAAAAGGCGTTATGGTTCCACAGATGATCACATCGCCGTTCAAAGTGATTGCCCTCGAAGGCGTGTCGAACTCGCCGGTCTGGCTCGCTCTTGATGACACTTGGCGAAAGAGTCTTCCCTTGTATCGAATTACCAGCGGAAGATTCAGCATGTCAGGCGGATTTGCAGGTGCATCGGAAAAATTTGGACTTCAGGGTGCGATCAGGGTGATTCGCGAAGGCGATGTCGCGACTTTCGAGTTTCGGCTTGCTGGTGGTGAAGGGATGAAAAAGCGCGCTCTGAATGAGTATGCAACCGGTACCGTAGCGGGTGATGGAACCATTACCCTGAACAAAATGAGCGCCGACTCGTTAATTAACAAGCCGAATAGTGGCTTGAAGGCGACCGGAGCGCTTTCCAGGAAGGATAACAAGCTTTCGCTGACGTTCATTTCTTTGCCTCTTATGATCGCGGATGGTTACACGGGTCAGGGAAAGATCGAAGCCGACTTAGAGACTCCACTGATCAAAGACAAGCCAATTTACGAATAAGTGTTGGATTCTCTGACAATCTCGCCGACTCGAATCATTCCTTCAGTTAGAATTTGCGCGCGGAGACCTCCGCGATGAACCAATCCGGGCAAGACCTTAGGATGCGAAAGCCGCTGCAAATGTGAGCAGGGCTCGCAGAGTCTGAGGCCGCGCGCTTTTACGTCGCCTATCCAAAACTCTTTGTCGACCAGATGATTCAGCGGGACACCGCGCGTGACAATGTTGCGGCGGCTGGCACTCAGGCCGAAATCAACCTGGAATTCGCTTCTTAGCGCTTCGATTGCTTCGGCTTCGATTAAGGTGAGTTCGCGATCCGGTTGCGGTTTTGAAAATGTTCCTTTGTCAGCGAAATAGCGATCGCCTTCGAGACCTTGGCCGGGAACGGCACGTACTTCGCTGATGGATTGCATCGGCGCCTCGGCCTCGGGTGCAATGTTGATTGAGATGATTGTTCCTTCAAACATTAGATGGCCTCCTGACTTGGAGTGCGCCGGCAGAGCGTAGCGGCGACGGCGCTTTGGATTGTGGAATAGTCTCAGGCTTCGCCTCCTGATCCAACTGAGTTTGAGTCTTTAGCAACGGGACTTCAAATTCATCGAACAGCGATCCAAAGCGCCGTCGCCGCTCCGCTCTGCCGGCGCACTCCAAATTCTACCTTGATGATGTGATCGCGTCGTCAAAGATTTCTAGTGCCACATCGACGTTCTCACGATTCAAAATCAACGGCGGGGACCAGCGGATTGAATTGGGCCCGGCACCGAGCAAGATCAGGCCGCGTTCGAAGCTGGCCATCTCAACTCGATCGCGCAATTCGGGATCGGGTTGCTTCGACGAGCGATCCGTGACGAACTCAACTCCCAGCATCAGCCCCGGGCCGCGCACGTCGCCGATACAGTTGTGCTTATCCTTCAGCTTCTCGAGTCCGCTTTTCAAGTAAGCGCCAACGTCAGCGCTGTTCGCAACCAACTCACGCTCGAGTAATTCGATTGTTTTCAGTGCGGCCGCGATCGCTACCGGATTTCCGCCGAAGGTTGATGCGTGCGCGCCCGGCTTCCAATCCATCAGGTCAGCCCGCGAGACGCACGCGCCGAGCGGTAAGCCCGATGCGATGCCTTTCGCGATACATACGATGTCAGCTTTCAGATCGTAATGATCCGAGGCGAACATCTTTCCGGTGCGGCCCATACCACTCTGCACTTCATCGACGATGAGCAAGATCCCATGCTCATCACAGATGCGACGCAGGCCACTTAGAAATCCTTTCGGCGACGGGACGTATCCTCCTTCGCCTTGCACTGGTTCGATCACGATTGCGGCCACTTCTTCGGCCGGCGTCGTGGTTTTGAATAAACGATTCTCGATCCAATTCAAACCACCTTGCGCAGCTCCGCCGTCGCCGCAATCTTCGGCACTGAAAGGATTGCGATAATCGTTTGGATAGGGAACGTGAACCACGTCGAGCGCCTGTCGCTTGAAGCCTATGCGCTGCGCAATCTTTGACGAAGTCAGCGACAGCGAGCCCAAGGTGCGTCCGTGAAAGCTGCCAAAAAAAGCGATGAACTTTTCACGGCCCGTCGCGTGCATCGCCAGCTTCAGAGCAGTCTCGATAGCTTCGGTGCCGCTGTTGGCGAAATGTGTCTTCGTCGGTCGCGCGACCGGAACGATCTCATCAAGTTTCTCGGCCAGCTCCGGCATCTGCCGATAGTAGAAATCAGTTCCGCACATATGAATCAATTGCGCGGCTTGTTCCTGAATCGCGGCGACGACTTCGGGATGACAGTGTCCGGTCGAACACACGGCGACGCCGGCGTTGCAATCGAGAAAGAGATTGCCGTCAACGTCCTCAACCCAGACGCCCGCGGCACGTTGGGCGACAAGTTTGAATGCCGGGCGCGGATATGCCGGGTTAACAAACTGCGAGTCCGCCTCGATTATGCTGCGGGCTTTTGGCCCGGGCAATTCAGTTTTGATTTGTGGTTTCTTTAGCGCGAATGCGGTAGCCATCATCTCTCCTCCTTCGGAATAAACGAGCCAGGACACTTACACGCAGTGTCAGATCAAGCGAAGCAATGTTGATGATGTCCCACTAATCCGCAAACAGATCCGCGCGGGTTTCGAGAGGTCTTGGATGTTGCGCTAGACGGTTGAGCATAGCCTTCTCCGTGAGGCTCAGATGATAGCACAGATGCGAGGAGGAAACGTGACCGCCAGTGTGCCAAGAATTTGTAGGTAACTCCCTCTCCCTTTGGGAGAGGGCCGGGGTGAGGGCCTAGCGACGAAAACCCAAAATACTTCTTTCCCCTTTTTTATCGGAGCAGACAGGAAAAATGATGGAAGAGACTTTTCTTCTCATGTTACTCAGCTACGCCCTCACCCCAACCCTCTCTCCCAAAGGGAGAGGGCATTTACAGACTAGATCTTGGCACACTGGGTGGCCTGATGCGTACAGAAATCGTTTAAATCAAAGACGCGATGACTCAGGTTTCAAGGCTGATCCAGTCGCCGCCGACCATGGCGAGTGATTGAGAACGGGACAGTTCGCTTGTGGATACAACTTTTTGCAACAAGAACGTTGCAGTTTCCGCAAACACGTTAAGGCTCGATGAGTTGTATGCTCTTGAGAGACCCCAGGGCAATTATCGCGATGAAGGAGGACAGACAATGCAAACTACTACAACGGTGACTAACGGCAAAAATGCCGGACTCACCTTTGCTCACTTAACCGCGAAGGCGGCTGAAGGAAAAATTTTGGCGGAAGATCTCGTGGAGATTGGAAAACGGAAAGCGCAGCGACTTGTGAAACGTGGCTACGAAGCCGGCGAAGATTATCTGGATGAATCGAAACGCTATATCAAACATCATCCGTGGGAATCGGTAGGCGTCGCGTTAGGTGTTGGACTCAGCCTCGGGTTCCTGGGAGGATTTCTCAGCCGGCGAAACTGAGTCATTTGGGCCTAAGAGATTTTGGATTCGAGATTGCAGGTCTCCCAATCCAATAGCGCTGCGCCCAGGACGGCGCCGCTATTGCTCTTGACAGGTCGTTCTGTAGCTTATAGCGTGAACAAGTGATTCGCTCCTTCCACGGCAAGGACGCTGAGGTTTTATTCCATGGTCAGAGTTCGGGGCGGCTTCAGCGGATCACCAGAGTCGCGCAGCGAAAGCTAATGCAGTTACACGCGGCTCATGAACTGCGCGATCTTACAATCTTTCCAGGCAATCGTCTTGAAACCTTGAAAGGTGATCGCAAGGGCCAGCACAGCATCCGTATTAACGATCAATATCGCATTTGTTTCGTTTGGCGAGATGGTGAGGTGTTCGATGTTGAAATTACTGACTATCATTAGGAGTTCCTATGCCTAAGAAGAATCGCCAAATGCCAGCCATTCATCCTGGAGAGATTCTCAGGGAAGATCTCATGAAGCCTTTGGGACTTACCGTAAATGCTCTGGCGCGTGAGCTGAAGCTTTCGGTCACCCGCATAACTGAAATCGTCAACGGCCGACGCTGCCTCAATGCTGATACTGCTCTGCGTCTGTCGCGTTACTTCGGCAGTACGCCCGAGTTTTGGATAAACCTTCAGGCGGCCTACGACCTCAGCGTGACCATCAATTCATCCGCCGATCGCATCGACCGTGAAGTTCGCCCGCGCAAAGCGGCGTGAGCGTCGCTCGATATTGTCTCTTTCAAGAAGTCTCTGTGTCACGAAGAAACTCTTCGGGAGTCTTCTCGCGACCGTCCGGCGTCCGCATATCTTCTTCGCGCAAATCAGACACATAGGTCTCCGCGTCCGCGACATCTTCGCGCCCGCGCCACATGCCAAAGCCCAGCTCTTCGGCAAGCAAAGCGTCCGCCAACTGCAAACGCTCTACCGAAGAAAGCCGCTTTGCGGATTCCAGGATTTCTTCATACGAGGCCATGCGCAGAGTCTAGCGTAATGAATGCGAGAGTAAAAGACGAAGCGGGCTAAGCACACGTCGTAATCTAAATCGTGTTAGGGCCTTGCCCTCAAAGTCCCGAAGCCTGTTTGTTCCAATTGAGTTGTGAGTTCGGAGTTCCAACGGGACACTCCCTAAGAATCTTTCCTCGCTCACCGCGGGGCAGAGAGAGTGGCAGAAGCGGGGGCGCCCCGCCAGGGACGCCCATCTTTGGCTCTGTGTTTATGGTGCACCCAGCAGGACTCGAACCTGCGGCCTTTTGATTCGAAGTCAAACGCTCTATCCAACTGAGCTATGGGTGCACACTGGTAAATGGTAAATGGGAAATGGTGAATCGTAAAGACCGGAGCGCGAATGAACAGTACTCATCGTCCAGCTCAAGTCTCTTAGGCTTCTGTTCGTGTTTGGCTTTGCGACCTGCCGGCCGCGCTTTCGAATCAGGTTTGGCGTCCGCAAGCGGATGCCCGGTGGGCGCGCCAGCGGCCGGCGAATCGAACTGATAATCGATTTGCCGGTGCGCTGGCACTCTCTGAGATTTAGAGACAGCGCTCGATCCTGGGCAAGAAGGCCTCGGCGAAATGATACCGACAGCGGTGATAAAGACCTGGCCGATTTCACTCATGAAAGTGAAGACCGTGCCCAACCCGGCTCAGAACAGGCGCAGCGTGAACATACGCGGATTCGCGGTGTTCGAGTTAAAGCGATTCAGAGTGACCTCGACGTAATACAGGCTATCGGTGAAGTCAATCGTGGCACTGAATTCACAGGTGGCGCACGGGTGATCGTTGCTCCGATTTCGCGCCGTGCACAGTAACACCGGAGTTGTGTCGCAGGCTTTTATCTGAAACAGCTTGGCTTCGATGATCGTGCTGTTCGCTGCCTTCGACCCCATCTCCAACGTTCGCCAGCCCGGCCTGTTGGGATTGGCGTTGTTGTCAAAAGTATTGGTCACGTTGTAGCGCGCTGTGATTACGCTGCCGGCGGCCCCCGCTCTAAATCCTATATCGGAGCTGCCAAAAGCGTAGATGTTGCGCGAATCCTCGTCCACTGCGCCGGTCGATCCGACGGCAGTCCATGGCCGCCTGGGTACTTGAGGCACGACTCCACTCGAAGCCGCGGAAACGCTCGCCGGCGACACCGACGGAGCCGCACCACCTAACGACAGCAGCAGCAAGGCTGAGAGCGCGGCCATGAACAGCAGGCTGCGCCAGATTTTGTTTTTCTCTTCTGAGGTGGAAATTTGTTTCATGATTAATACTCCTCTTCCAGTTCCTGCTTTTCAGGACGTTGTTTGTGTTTGGCTTTGCGACCTGCCGGCCGTGCTTTTGGGTCTGGCTTGGCCTCAGTGAGCGGATGCCCCGGAGGCGCGAGCGGACGGCGAATAGAACTGATAATCGATTGACGAGCGCGCTTCCGACGCTTCGAGCGTGAAGACTTCATCGCGTTATTTCCGAGACGTTTACCAACGCGATGCTATCGCCCAACAGTTGCGGCTGTCAATTGGTTTGTTGAATTGGATTGATGATCAGATTGCCCGATGAAGTCACTTTAGGGCCAGTACGCTAGCCGTATGTGCCGCGAATACCCTACTGAAATGTGCGTCGTTATTAGGCTCCGGCCTTACGAGACTCACGAATACCAAAAAGCTCCCATTTCTGAAAGCTACCGCCTCGGAGCCTCTGATGTCCCACGTGAATGCCTCGGTTCCGACGCCGGGTAAATCTCCTTTTATTAGGTGAAGCTCTATCCCTCGACTCGCGGCGGCTTTCTCCTCTAATCTCAAATGATACTTGCCATCATTGAAGAACTCCGTAGCACGCGATTCACTGTCGTATTGTATGACAGCTATTCTCAACGCCATGTTTCCCAGTTCCCAGTGCTGAATGATGACATTCTTGCTTCCCTGAATTGGTTCGATAGAACGGTAGGCCCATCCAGGCATTTCCCTGGTTATTTTGTCTTTTAGCTCATCGCTTATCGCCATGAGCTGACTGGAAACTGCTTGTGCCTGAGCTACTGCGTATAACGAGAATAAGAGAAAAACACCGACGGCGATTCTTTTCATCACACACCTCCCAGTCGATCAATTCCATTTACTGCTTGACAACCTGAAACAAGAGTGCGGCAGACTCCGCGGTCCAAGAACCATCTAACTGTGGCCGATAGCGGTTCACTAGTCGGTAGGATCCAGGTTCTAGCACGCCATACCACTCCTTCAAATCGAGTTCGTCCAAGTCAGCTGAAGAATACGGGTTTAGGACAACAGCCTGAGTCAAACTAAAGAACTCCGGAGCAGCATCTTTTAACCGAATCAACTCAGCGATTTCCCGACGGTAAGGTTGTAACTCTCCGTTTCTAAACAACCGCGGGCGGTTCTGGTAATAAGGATCAACAGTTCTCACCACGATCTGCTGATCTGAATTATTCTTCGCAATCATCTTAATATAGGGCTTATCACCTACGCGATAAGGCTTCTGGCCAGGTTCACTCAGTAACCCGCGATGTGGTATCTCGAGTATTATGACGATGAGATCCTTTGGCGAATCCTTTTGACAACTGGCAACCGAAGATCCTTGTTCCCCCAACAATACGAGGCCTAGGACGAGTACAACGAACGTAATTATGTGCTTGTGCAACACCATTCTTCTCACCTCCATAAAGCGGGGCGCTTTGAGTACGAGCGTGTTCAAAGTTCTCACCAGCTTCGGAGCGATCATTGCTAACTCCTTCTCGCTCGGACTTGCTTCCCCTGCGTACAGAGTATTTCTAACAAGTCAATATGAAATTTTCCCAACCTTGTGGAAAATGTTGCAGCAGACTTCTCTAAAAGCCTCGCCCGCTGCACATCGCGCAATGATCGCAGGGCTTGCCGCTGGGATCGACGGAGCACTTCTTTTCGTTTTCGAAGAACTCTACTAATTCCGAGACGGCCGCTTCATCGACGCCGAAGCGCTCCTGGCTCGGATGCGAAACGGATTGCGGATTTGATTCTTCAGTCGCGCGTGAGGCCTGACCGTACATGTTCGACATCGGAGCCAGCCAGGGCGATTGAGTTGGAGGCACAAAGTCGCGCTGTTCGGAACTCACCGTCGGCGAAAAAGTCCGCGAAGAACTCGATTGCGGAGGCGTCCCGACTGATGGCGACGCCGGAGCCGGTGGCCCGGATGAGAGGAAATCGATCACGCGGGCTCGAGGTGTTTCCATTGCCGGTGGCGCATGGACCAGCTTTGATTCGATGCGATCGAGTTTGTTTTCAAGATCGTGTAACCCGGCGCGAATGGCCGACAATTCTTCACTGACCGGCGCGCCGTTGGTGGCAGCGGTGGAAGAGCTTTGATCTTTGGTCTTTGGTCTTTGGTCTTCGCCTGAGTTTGAGATGACACGAGTGCTGCCCTCATTCACTCGTCGGACGATCCGATCGGCTATCAGTCTTGCTTGATCGCGATCCGTGCTCATTCGGTGATTAAGTAACTCGCTCGTTTAGACGTGGAACTTGTCCCGCAAGCATGGCACAAGTGCCAGTTCTAAACGAACTGTCGTTTCCTATGTCGGGTCTTCCAGTAAATCGATGTGATCGACAACGCCAACGATGGCCGAGTCGATGGCCGCGCCCGCCTTGCCGGTCGCCACGGTCGAAGCGCTCCAACCCTCCTGAACGACCAAAACTGTATCGCCGACTCCGGCGTCAACGGCATCCAGCGCCAGAACGGTATGCCCGGTCGCGTCGCCTTCGGGGGTGATTTGTTCGCAGAGCATCAGGCGCGCATTTTCGTAACGCATATTCTTTTTTGTGGCGACGATGTTGCCTACGACTTTGGCCAGAATCATTTTCTCAATACTTCGGTCTTTGATCTTTGGTCTTTGGTCTTAGATCTTTGGTCTGTTTTCCGGCCCAACCAGAATTCAAAGACCAAAGTCCAAAGACCAAAGTCCTACGTCGTCACATGCTTTTCCGAATCAACAATTCCTACAATCGTGCAATCGGTCGGCGTGTCTTCGCGCTTGAAAGGAAAGCTTGCTTCCTTTCCCCGACACCAGAAAACCAATTCGCCAACGCCGGCGCCTACTGAATCGATCGCCACCATGGGTTTACCCTGCGCGTCAAGATTCTTGTTCAGTGATTGAATGATCAGCAGCTTGCGACCTTCGAGCGAGTCGTTCTTGACCGTTGCTACTACCGTTCCGATGACGCGCGCGAGTTGCATATCACAGCGTCACATCAACAGTATCGATCACACCGACAATGGCTGCGTCCACGGGCGTGTCCTTCATGCCTTGTGCCAGGCGCGCGCTGGAGCCGGCGACAACCAGCACCCGCTCATGAAAGCCTGCGCCGACTGTATCGACGGCAACGACGTAGCCGGTCGTGTCCGAGCCGTCGACGTTGATGGGACGGACGATGAGCAGTTTCTTTCCTTTCAACCGCTCGTCCTTTTGCGTCGCTACGACCGTGCCCAGAATGCGCGCGATGATCATGCTCTGGACTGTGCGCTGATCGGCATTGCATCGTCGACGCTGCCGTGTGGGCGCGGAATCACGTGAACGCTGACCAATTCGCCAACTCGCCGTGCGGCTGCCGCCCCAGCGTCGGTAGCCGCCTTCACTGCCGCGACATCTCCACGCACAATGGCGGTGACAAATCCGGCGCCGATTTTTTCATAACCAACCAAGGTGACGTTTGCGGCTTTGACCATTGCGTCCGCCGCTTCAATCATCGCCACCAGACCTTTGGTTTCCACCATTCCGAGTGCTTCTTGCATTCATTTTCTCCTGTGAGAAGTTTCAAGTTAATAAATCAGGAATCGTAAAATCGTGACTAGAATACCACGGACGCGCTTTTCGGTTTCACTAATCATTTAATCGCGTAGCCTGGCTCAACAACTCGACCAACTCCTCGCGCGTTAGTGAAACCTTTCCAGCTCCATTAGCCGACGAATACGAGGAAGAACGCGCCACCGGACGATCGCCGCTCGGACATGCCAGACTTGTCTCATGAAGATAGCCGCACGCTTGACATCGCGCGCCCTCATCCAGATAGCCGGCGGCTTCGCGTACATTGATCAACTTTTCGATTGCATCCGGCGGTAGATTACGCGAGCCGCCCAGCACACGCGAAAGAATCGCAATCTTCGCGGTATGCTCCAGGGTTTCCAATCGATCAAACGCTTGCCAAAGATCTGATCCGTATGCGACCGCGCCGTGATTCGCCATCAAAAGGGCGTTGTGATGCTTGACCAGCGGACGCATCGCGTTGGTCAACTCATCGGTCGAAGGTGTGCCATATTCGGCCAGCGGGACACAACCAAGCGTCAGAATAACTTCCGAAAGAATGGGTTGATCGATTGGTAATCCAGCCACCGCGAAGGCGGTCCCATGCGGCGGATGGGCGTGACAGACGGCTCGGACATCTGGCCGCTCGCGATAAATCAGCAGGTGCATCGCGAGTTCGCTCGACGCGCGATTACCATTCAAAGCGCTTCCTTCAAGATCAGTTATCGCCAATAGATCGTCAGTCATTCGACCCTTGCAAGTCATCGTCGGCGTCGCCAGCACTCGACCGTCTTCAAGCAGCACACTAACGTTGCCGTCAGACGAGACGACGTAGCTGCGCTCATACATCAATTGGCAAATACGTATCAGATCGCGTCTGGCGGTTTGTTCGTCCATTTATGCTCTACAATTGGCGACTTGTCCGAGTCTCGACGCGCTTACGAGCGGAACCGCTGCGTCGAGCACTTACTACCTGGGTCTCCTGGGGTCGGGCCAAAAAGTAAGACAGAGACTCGAGCGACGTCGTCAAATCTACTGTCTTCACTTTCACGCCGAGTCGCGCCTTCAATAATGCCGGCGCAAAGTTGAGGACGGCTTTCACACCTGCGGCCATAATTTGATTCAGCACCCGTTGCGCGGCACGAGCGGGAACCGCAATGACCGCTACGTCGATGGTCTGATCGCGTACGACCTTTTCGATCTTCTTCACGTCCAGGATCGGGATACGCGAGGGACCGATATGTCCACCGATCTTTTCCTTGTCGTTATCGAACAGCGCAACTACAGTGAAGGTTGACTTCGAGAAGCCGTGGTAGTTTGCCAGCGCCGTTCCCAGCCGGCCCGCCCCCACGATGCCGACACGATGTGGTCTGTCGAGGCCGAGAATTTTCGTCAGATGCTCGCGGAGATCGTCCACGAAATAACCTATGCCGCGCACCCCGAACTCGCCGAAGTAACCGAGATCCTTGCGAATTTGGGCGGAGTTGAGATTGAACTGCTCGGCAAGTTCCTGTGACGAAACAGTCTTAATTCCCGCCGAGGCCAGCTCGTTCAAGCAGCGGAGATAGACGCTCAAACGATTCGTGGTCAGTTCAGAGATCTTTTCTCGCTTCATGACTTTCGCCCGACGAGCAGAGTATAACGCTGCGGGGGCTTCAGCGGAAACTATCCATTTGCGAGGAAGGCTCGGGTTCTATCATAATCAGGCGCCGTTTGATCAATAGCGGATATGCGAGCAGGATGCTCGCGAACCGCCGACAGGATGTCGGCGCTCCAAGCGGCGCTCGAAGCGGCGCTCCAACTCATGATTGCGCATCTTTCAGGGACGTTGCTTTCAAAGCAAGCGACTTCGGCTATCGTCGATGTCAGTGGCGTTGGTTATGAAGTGGCGATTCCGCTTTCGACTTTTTATGAATTAGGCGAAGCGGGCGAGCCGGTGCAGCTTCGCATCTACACGCACGTACGCGAAGACGCGATTCAGCTCTATGGGTTCAAAACAATCCGCGAACGCGAACTGTTCTTGCAGCTAATTTCAGTAAACGGCGTAGGTCCGGGATTGGCGATCAAACTCCTGTCTGGGATGAATGCCGATGAAATGATTGCTTCGATTCGTACCAATAATTTGGTGCGACTGGTCGCGATCCCGGGAGTGGGCAGAAAGACCGCGGAGAGACTAGTGGTCGATTTGCGAGATAAGATCGCAGCCTTGTCTTCGCCGGCTTTGGAAGAGGAATTCGCCGCAAAATCCGCCGCCACAGGCACTGCGACATCAGAGGATTCGATGCGCAACGACGCGATTTCCGCGTTGGCGAATCTTGGCTATCAAAAAGGCGCCGCGGAAAAGGCGGTGAAGTCGGCCATCGACGATGGCGGAGAACTTTCAGTCGAGGGAATCTTAAGACGGAGTCTGAGATCCCTGGCCAAAGCATAGGTAACACGAACGCCGTTTAGATGGCGGACTTGTCCGCCGATTGCACGGGACAAGTCCCGCGTCTAAACGGATACGGAAAGTAACGAAGACTGTAACCGAGATTTGACCAACGGGCCACTCGCATTCACAATTCAATTTCAAGATGCCGAAAGCAACCAGAGCCGCAGAAGCCCTAAGCGGGACCGTGACCGAAGAAGATCGCCAATACGATCTTTCGCTTCGACCAGCGCGTCTCGCCGAGTACATCGGCCAAACAAAGGCGAAAGAGAATCTCCGCATTTACGTCAAAGCCGCCCTCAAGCGACGAGAGGCGCTCGATCACGTTCTGCTAACTGGGCCGCCGGGTTTGGGAAAAACCACACTGGCGCACATCGTCGCGAACGAAATGGGCGCTCAGTTGCGCTCGACTTCAGGGCCGGCCATTGAAAAGACGGGCGACATCGCGGCGCTGCTTACGAATCTTCAGGAAGGCGACGTCCTTTTCATCGATGAAATCCATCGGCTGTTGCCGGCCCTCGAAGAAAAGCTTTATCCAGCGATGGAAGACTTCAGTCTCGATCTTCTGATTGGTCAG
Organism: Acidobacteriota bacterium; assembly: GCA_003222845.1. Classification (GTDB taxonomy): domain Bacteria; phylum Acidobacteriota; class Blastocatellia; order Pyrinomonadales; family Pyrinomonadaceae; genus UBA11740. The sequence goes on from QHXG01000361.1 coordinate 16,893, forward strand.
GGACCCGGCGCGCGTTCTATTAAATTGGAGTTGCCGAGATTCACTTTGGTGGGCGCGACGACTCGGGCCGGATTGATCACGGCGCCTCTGCGCGGACGGTTTGGAATCAACTTTCATTTGGACTTTTATCCGCATGAAGACTTAGAGACGATTTGCCACCGCTCGGCGGGAATTCTCGGCGTTGAAATAGACGAAGGCGGCGGGCGCGAAATCGCACGACGTTCACGCGGCACGCCGCGCATCGTCAACCGTTTGCTGCGGCGCGTGCGCGATTATGCCGAGGTCGATTACGATGGCCGAATTACGCACGACGTGGCGAACGATGCGCTCAATCGCATGGAAGTCGACACCTACGGTCTCGACGAAATGGATCGGAAACTGCTTTCGACGATTATCGAGAAGTTTGAAGGGGGGCCGGTTGGCGTCGGCACTTTATCGGCGGCGATTCACGAAGAGAAAGATTCAATCGAAGAAATCATCGAGCCGTATTTGATTCAAATAGGCTTTCTCAATCGCACGCCGCGTGGCCGCATGGCCACCCAACTTGCCTATCAACATTTCGGAATTAGAACGGGACAGCAAAGGCCGAACCTGTTTGACGCCGTGTGATTTGGCCTTTGTCCTTGGGTCTTTGGTCTTTGATAAAGGCCAAGAGCGCAAAACTCAATAGCTCAAAGACCTAAGACCAAAGATCAAAGACCGCTTTTTGTTATGCCACGACGCTTTTCACGTCAATCTTTTGGAGTTCGCAATCGCTCGCCGTGGCGGCGGATGCTCGCAGACGCGGTGCATCAGTTTCACGAAAACGATCTGTTTTCATCGGCGGCTGCGATGAGCTATTTCGGATTGATGACGCTGTTTCCCGCGCTCCTCTTGCTTCTGGCGCTAAGTAATCGCATTGCCGCCGGCACGCAAATGATTCAGCATATCGTGCAGGTCTATCCCGGCTCGAGTAAGTTCCTCCACGAAACCATTCGATCGCTCTCAGGAATCAGTAAGACCGTGGTCATTAGCTGCGCTCTGGTTGTGTTGTGGGCCGGATCATGGGTCTTTGCCATCGCCGAGCGAGCACTGAATCGCATTTGGGGTACGACTCATCGAACGTTTCTTCATGGCCGCGTGATAACTCTGGGAATGATCGGAATTGTCGGGTTGTTGCTATCGGTTTCCGTGCTGCTCACTTCAGTACTGCTGGCGCTGCAGGAGATTGCCGGTAATCTCTCCCCCAGACAGTTGGAAAATTACCGTCTGCTCGCTTCGGTAGGCAGTTTATTTTGGGAGATCGTGTTCGCACTGGCTAGCCTGCTGTTGACCTTTGCTCTTTTTGCGGTCGTTTACAAGTTCCTGCCGAATGCTCACGTAAGCATCCGCGACACCATCCCGGGCGCTGTAATTGGCGGCTTGCTGTGGGAGGCGGCGAAATATATTTTCGCGTGGAGCTTAAATTATCTCGATTACGATCAAATTTACGGCCCCGTGGGTGCGGTAGTGACCGTGCTGATCTGGGGATACGTATCCAGCCTCGTGCTCCTCTTCGGGGCCCAATTGAGTAGCGTGTTTCATCGAGAGCATATGGAACATCCCATCGCCGCGCCGCAGGTCAACGTTCCCTCAGCTTCGTTTTCTTAACGCGTTTCCGCAGTTCAAAAGCCGCATGCATATCTCGGACTTCGACTATGAACTCCCGGAAGAGCTAATCGCCCAACAGCCGCTGAGTGAGCGAGATGCTTCGCGCATGCTCGTGCTGGATCGTTCCCAGCGGAGATGGTTGGACAAAAACTTTGCTTCGATTCCGGAATACCTGCGACCTCATGATGTGCTCGTCCTTAATGACACGCGCGTCTTCCCGGCGCGATTGGCGGGCAAACGCGTGCCTTCCGGTGGCGCCGTTGAATTATTATTGGTGCGCGAAATTGAACCTTACCTCTGGGAATGCCTGACTCGTCCGGCGCGCCGCCTGGCGACAGGCGCTCGCGTCGCGCTTGGCGGCAACTCAAATCTTTACGGAGAGGTAATGGAATCGCGCGACAACGGTTTGCGCCTGGTCAGGTTTGAATCTGAAGAAGCTTTGGATCGCATCATCGATAGAGTCGGCTGCACACCGTTGCCACCATATATCAAGCGTGCGGCAGATTCTATCGAAGATCGCGAGCGGTATCAGACGGTTTATGCCAGCAAGCGTGGGGCAATCGCAGCGCCCACGGCCGGCCTGCATTTCACTGCTCGGCTGCTGCAAAAAGTCCAGGATCGAGGAGTACGCGTAGCAAGAATCACCTTGCACGTCGGTTACGGCACGTTTGAGCCCGTCCGCGTAGATGATGTGAAGCTGCATCGCGTAGCGCCTGAATGGTTTTCGATTTCTGAAGCAGCGGCGCAGATTATTAATCAGTCACGCAATGACGGCGGGCGCATCGTCGCGGTGGGCACGACCACGACTCGGGCTCTCGAGTCATCTGTCGCCTCAGATGGAACAATTTTATCGCAGTCGGGCCTGGCTGACCTCACGATGGTTCCCGGGTACTCGTTTCGCGCTGTCGATGCGCTGTTAACGAACTTTCATTTGCCGCGCTCGTCTTTGCTGCTGCTGGTAAGCGCGTTCGCTGGTCGCGAGCTGACGCTCAATGCATATCGTCAGGCAGTCAAGCAGTGTTATCGCTTTTACAGCTATGGCGACTGCATGTTGATACTTTGATTTTCGGGGGGCCGACACTTGTAAACAGTCAGTGGTAACAGGCTATAATCTCCGCCACGCTCTTTCGGTTTCCCGCTGAACTAGCAATCAGGGTATGGCAGTTCTCAAAAAGTTTCGCCCGCGATGGTGGCTGAGCAGTCGGCAAGCCCCAACGCATACTATCCAACCGAATATCGCGCTGGTGCCACCTGTCAATGCGCGTTATGATCTACGGCCGCTCACCGTCGCACAGCTCGACGAATGTTGGCATCTTGATCAGAGATGCTTCGTTGATGGTGAAGCATATAGCCGCGACACCTTCGAATATCTTCTGACTGCGCCTGAGTCGATTTCATATCGAGTAGTGATGCAGAACAGCGCCATGGCCGGTTTCGTTATTGGCCTGATGGAACCCGATCATACGGGGCACATAACTACAGTCGGCATTGCGCCGGAACATCGGCGGCGGCGACTGGCAAGTTGTTTAATAAAAAGAGTCGAGGACGCTTTTCGGCGCCGCGACGTGCGCCTGGCGCGGCTTGAGGTGCGCTCCACCAACATCTCCGCCCAGAAGCTCTACATGAGCCTCGGCTACTCGGTCACGCAACGTCTTCCGAAATATTACTCAAATGGCGGCGACGGGTTACTAATGGTCAAGGCAATCTGAAAAAACAGCTGGGCGATTTTGATTAACTCCTCCGCAATTCTGTCAGCACTTGCTTTGCTACTGCCTTAAGCGTGTCAAAGACTCCCTGTCCGCTTGAAGCGATTGCTTCAATGACGGGTTCTCCTTTTCGCTGGAGTTCAACTGTAAGGTCGTTTGTGGGTATCACGTTCGGCAAGTCTCGCTTGTTAAGTTGAAGCACGTAAGGAATCTTCAGCAGGTCATAGCCGTATGAGCGCAGGTTTTCTTCGAGGTTGTAAAGAGACTCGAGGTTCGCATCCATGCGCTCCTCTTGCGAATCCGCCACGAATACCACGCCGTCAACGCCTTTCAGAATCAGCTTGCGAGAGGCCTCATAGAATACCTGGCCAGGCACAGTATAGAGATGAAAACGCGTCTTGAAGCCGCGAACCGTCCCTAACTCGAGCGGCATGAAATCAAAGAACAAAGTGCGGTCACTTTCAGTAGCCAGACTGATAAGCTTTCCCTTCGCTTGGGTAGCTGTTGAGTCATAGATGTATTGCAGGTTCGTCGTCTTGCCGCAGAGGCCCGGACCGTAGTAGACGATCTTGCAGTTGATCTCTCTCGATGCGTAGTTGATGAATGTCATAGGGGCTTATCTGAAGCTGGAGCTGGATGCTCCGTTCACGTCTGGGAAAAAAGACTGTCAATTTCCTCGTCGGTGATCTCGTCGAACGGGAGCGCGTCGGTTGCGAACTCGGAATCGCGTTCAATTTCGGCAAACGCAGCCGCTAACTCCTGAGATATCTGTTTTGAGCGGAGCTTTACCAGACCCAAACTGGATCGATCGTCAAAGACTACCACCAGAAGTACTCGGCCAATAACGCTGATGTGGATACTCTCGCGCTCGCCTTCATGGGAGAGGGTTGGAAATTCTCTCTCACCGATCAGCTTGGCCATGCCCCCCGTCGCCGCGACATTTCCCGCCACGAGTGATGCGAGACTGGTCGTATCCAGTTCTCCCAATTCTCCATGAACCGCAATCTGTTGGCCATCTTTGTCGACCAGGACGACCAGCCGGGCGGCGGAGTCCAGCCGAAGTGGTGATAGCGCTGTTCGCGCATGATGGTACTATTCGCCACTTAGTAATTTCGACGAGCTTCGCCTTCAGGAAGCGAGGAGGCAGGTTTAATAATTTTGTTACGCGCTTTAAGTTGTTGGATGCTCAATGGCGACTCATTCTCCGCAGTTCCAACTCCAACAACAGGGTTTCGGCGAGCCAAAATGGCGGCTGGCGCCCAACCTTACGAGCCACATTAACATGTCGCTTGACTACGCATCAAGTGTTTTCCAATGCCTGTCGCTGCTAGTATTCGTTCAACGCCGGTCCAATATGTAGCCGCAAACCCTATTCTTTCGTTGAATTACGGCAAGAGCTATGCTAAGCTTCGCCGATAATTCTATGGCGATTTTGGTGACTGATCGTCTTTGAAACCCCGGGGGCATTGCGCATGAGCAGTCCTACCACCAAGAGCGTGAAGAAACTGGCATCACGCTCTAACTCGCGTCAGTCGACGACATCATCGGCCCGCAAGCGTGTGGCGCCGAGGAAGTCCAGCCGACTCAAGCCGGCCACCAAACGTTCAACCGCGGGGAAAGCACCCGCACGAAAAGCTACGAAGAGTCGAACTCCGAAGCCAAAGATTAGACCTCGCACAACTTCGTTGAAGACTCGCGCAGCGGGAGCTAAAGGTAAGAAGGCCGCGAAGCAACGTCCTGTACCGAAGACGGCAAAGCCGAAAAAGTCTCTGGCTCACATTTCGCCACGGCCAGTACCTGTTGTTCCCCAGCCGCAGCCAACACACGATGAGGCGGCGGCTCTGAAAGCTTTCGAATCGGCACATAGGGAATTTGCCCGCGGCCACTTTTCTGAAGCCCGGCTCAAGTTTCGCGCGCTCCTGGACAAATACGCTAACGTCTCCGAGGTGGCCGCGCGCGCGCGCACTTACCTGGCCGTTGCAGAGGCTCGCCTGCGAAGCGACCTGGCGCTGCCCCGCGACGCGGACTCTCTTTACGATCGAGGCGTGATCGAACTGAATCGCGGTGAATATGTTGCGGCGCAGGAACTCTTCGAACGTGCCCTAAGGCGGGAGCCTGAGGCTGCCCATATCCATTACGGTTTGGCGGCCACGAGAGCGCGCCTGGGCGCAATCGATACCGCGCTCGAATCCCTTCGCCGAGCTCTCGATCTTCAGCCCAAACTGAGGATTCGTGCTCAACGGGATCAGGATCTGAATTCGCTGCGCAGCGATCCGGAATTCGATCTATTGGTATTTCCCGGACGCGAGTAGAGCAACCCTTACACCCTCAGCCAGCAACCGTCCATCTCGACGACCGTTCTCCCTTAACTGTTTTGAAACACCCACGCCTTCGGTTATTATTCGCCGTTAGCTATTTATCGTAGAAATACCCCGGAGCAAATTAATTGCAGAGTTCGAACGGGAATCGCAGCCTGAAGCTGGTCGCTATCGGTGGGGGCACCGGTCTCTCGACTCTGCTCTCAGGACTAAAGCACTTCGTCGCCGCACACGAAAACCAGCCATCGCTTGAATCCTTGTCGGCGATCGTAACGGTGTCAGACGATGGGGGCAGTTCAGGACGGCTTCGCGAAGAGTTGCAGATGCTTCCTCCGGGCGATATTCGAAACTGCATGATCGCGTTATCCGAGGATTCAAATCTTCTCTCGCGATTGTTTCGATATCGATTTCGAGGATCCGGGGATTTGGCAGGTCATAGTTTCGGAAATCTTTTTCTCGCAGCCCTCACGGAAGTCACCGGCGATTTTGTCGAAGCAGTCCGGTTGTCTTCCGAGGTGCTCGCCAGCAAAGGCCACATTTATCCCGCGACCGTCAGCGACGTACGACTGGTCGCCGAGTTGGATGACGGACGCAGGGTTCATGGCGAAACTCAGATCACTGCGGCTCGATCGGCAATCCGTGGTCTCTGGCTTGAACCCGAGCATTGCCTGCCCTTGCCGGAGGCGATCGCCGCGATTCACTCCGCCGATGTAATCACAGTTGGACCAGGCTCGCTATTCACGAGCATTATCCCGAACCTGCTCGTAGCTCAGGTTGCAGACACCATTGGCGAGGCCCGCGCAGTAAAGATCTTCATCAGCAATTTGATGACACAACCGGGAGAAACCGACGGTTACGACTTGGGTCGACACCTCGAAACTGTAAGGGACTACGCGCCGCAAATTCATTTTGATTACGTGGTGATCAATGATCGAAACATCAGCCAAAACCAGGTAGAGCTGTACCGCTTAGATGGCGCCTATCAAGTCTGCGTCGAAGACCATATAGCTGACGTTCTGCTCGCTCGCGGGACCGAAGTGGTGCGCGCCGACTTGTTGGACGAAGGCGAAATGGTTCGTCACAATTCCGAACGCCTGGCTCAGGTTGTAATCGAATGTGCCGCGAAAGCGCGAACTCAACCCGCATTGGCGCTCCAATCCTAGTCAGTGACCGCCCCTGTGAAGGCTTCCTCAATGGAACACCACAATCACTCTGAAAAGCCTTTGGACGTAGTAATACTTGCCGCCGGCCTCGGCACGCGTATGAAATCTCGCCAGGCAAAGGTCCTGCACAAGCTTGGCGGTCGCCCACTTATCGCGCACGTTTGTCGAACTGCCGCAACCTTAAAGCCGCATAAGATTTACATCGTGGTTGGTCATCAGGCCGAGGAGGTTCAGAAGGCTGCGGCAGAAGTGTTAAGCAACGATGACGCGGTTTTTGTTACTCAAGCGGAACAGCGCGGCACCGGTGATGCGGTAATGTCGGCGCGAGGTGACTTGCACGACGCGTCTTCGACTGTGTTGATTCTTTCGGGCGATGTGCCATTGGTCCGAGTTGAGACTCTGCAAGCGCTGATTTTAAAGCACCAGACCGAAAACGCGGCTGGCACGATTCTTTCCGTCCGCCTCGAGAATCCAACTGGCTACGGGCGGATCATACGCGATGAAGACGGTAGCTTTGTCAAAATCATCGAGCAAACGGAGGCTTCTGACGAGCAAAGGCAGATTCGGGAAGTCAACGCCGGAATTTATTGCTTCGAAGCCCAACAACTTTTCGCAGCGCTCGAGCGGGTACGGCCTGCGAATAGTCAGGGCGAGTATTACTTGACCGACGTCGCTGAAATACTGCGTACCGAGAAACAAAAAGTTGCGGTTTATCATCATCACGACGCGCGTGAAGTCTCGGGTGTCAACACCCGCGCCGAACTGGCCGAATTCGAGAACCTTTTGCGGCGTGGCACAATTCGACATCTGATGCTTGATGAAGGCGTAACGTTCATCGATCCTTCACACGCTTACATAAGCGACGAGGCGCAAGTCGGTCGCGACTGCGTGATTCATCCCGACGTGCACATTGAAGGCAAGTCCATCATCGGCGAAGCCTGCGAGATTCATCAGGGATCACGCATTTCCAATTCGCGCCTGGGCAATCGTGTCACAGTCAAAGACCATTGTGTCATCCTTGATTCCGAGATTGCCGATGATTGCGCCGTTGGGCCATTCGCTCATCTGCGAATGAACGCAAAGATGGAAGAACGCGCCGTCGTAGGCAACTTCGTAGAAGTCAAGAAGTCGCGCATCGGACGCGGTACCAAGTCGATGCATTTAACTTATCTTGGTGACGCGACTATTGGCGAGGAGACAAACATCGGAGCGGGAACAGTCACGTGCAATTACGACGGGAAGCAAAAGCATCAGACCGTGATCGAAGACCACGTGAAGATCGGTTCGGACACGATGCTCGTTGCGCCCGTGCGCGTTGGTAGTGGCGCCGTGACAGCCGCAGGCTCTGTTGTGACTGAGGACGTGCCACCGAATACGCTAGTCGCGGGCGTACCGGCGAAAGTCAAAAAGAAACTGAACGAGGAGTCGTGATCATGGCCAGAACAGCCAAGCGTATTGGACGCGTCTCCTGCCTACTGCTTGCTGCTTACTGCCTACTGATTCTATGTGTGGAATAGTCGGATACGTCGGAAACAAACAGGTCGTGCCTTTGATCATCGAGGGCCTGCGCAAGCTTGAATATCGCGGCTACTGCCGCGGTTGACGAAAATCACAAGCTGCAAATTCGCCGGGCCGAAGGCAAGCTGCGCAATCTTGAAGACGTCCTGCAAAAAGATCCTATCGATGGCTCTTACGGCGTAGGCCACACGCGTTGGGCCACGCACGGCCGTCCTACCGAAGAAAATGCCCACCCGCATCGCGATTGCACTGGCCGCGTGGTCGTCGTCCATAACGGCATCATCGAAAACTATCTCGAGTTGAAGAACGACCTGCGGAAGAAAGACCATCGATTCGTCACTGAAACTGATACTGAGATTATCGCGCATCTGATCGAAGAGCATCTGAAAGTCGGAGACAATTTCGAAAGCGCCGTGCGCAAGATGGTTCGCGAACTGCGCGGCATCTTCGCCTTATCGATGCTGTCGGCGGACGAGCCTGACACGATAATCTCAGCGAGACTGGGTCCGCCGGTGGTGATCGGCGTCGGCGATGGCGAATACTTTGTCGCTTCCGACATTCCGGCAATCCTGGAACACACGCG
>QHXG01000362.1:0-481 GCA_003222845.1 Acidobacteriota bacterium
GAATGTAATCAAACATCAATCCCGAGACGGACAGCTTTGCAGGCGGCGCTCAAAGCTCGAAAAGAATCTCTCCGAACGGATGAAATTCGCGCGGGAAAGGATTTATATATCTAGGCAGGCCTACGACGGCTGGAAAATTGGGCGATTGTCGTTTATTCCTTTCTCGTTCGCCCTGGTAGCCTGTGATGCCACAGCTATCGGAGGCCTGACTATTCTTCTTGAATGTCTATGGCTCGATCTGGTAAGCAGCTTATTATTTCAGACTGCCGCATCTTATAAGCGACGCTTTTCTTGTGAAATACGACTTGATCCGTCGAGACGAATTTGAGCGTGTGGCCATGCCGCACACGGAGAGTCTTCTGCGCGCCGCTTCGCGGATTACGAGGGAGCGCGCCGCCGCGGAAGACCTGGTGCAGGAAACGCTCCTAGGCGCTTGGCGCGCCTTTGATCAGTTTGAGCGCGGCACCAACTGCAAAGCGTG
>QHXG01000362.1:610-4788 GCA_003222845.1 Acidobacteriota bacterium
GACCACCGCAATTGACCGCGGTCGAGGTCTTGTCGGCGCTTGACGCGTTGTCAGCAGAGCATCGGCTGGTTTTGATTCTGGCCGTGGTTGAAGGCTTCACCTGTAAAGAGATCGCTGGGATTTGTTCTCTGCCTATCGGCACGGTGATGTCGAGACTGAGCCGCGGACGAGCAGAGCTGCGAAAGATTTTGGTCTATTCACAATGCGAAGAACAATCAACAGCGAGCGTCAGCTAATCCCGATCGATCGGAGGAGTTAATGAACTGTAACGAAACAAAATTTGTCATGCCGCTTTACTTGTCGAGCGAACTCGATGCAACGCGGATGGCTGACTTTGAAATTCATGTGCAACAGTGCGGCCCGTGCGCTAGAGAGTTGGAGTACGCCGGACATTGCGACGAGTTGCTGCACGACGCATGCCTGGAACAATCCGTTGACGCTCTGGGCTTGCGCGAACGGGTCTTGAATGAGATTTCGAAATCCAGGCCGCGGCGACGATTTCTTTTCCGGCGGCCGGTTTACACGCTGCCAATTGCCGCTGCTTTGCTGCTCGCAATCGGCGCGGGAATCATCTACTTCACTTTGTATGGTAGCTCTTCGCAAACAGTTTATGCCGCCGCTTTGGATGACCATTATTCAGAAGTAGTGCAACATCCGACGATTCCGGGTTGGCGCAAAACGCCGGAAGAGATAAGCGCCTTTGTGCGCGAGCAACTCGGCGATGCGGAATTTCTCGATAAGCTTGCGCCTGCCGGCTATCACCTCACACGAGCCCGCGTCTGCGATCTTCCGGACAAAGCATACGTGCATCTGGTCTACAAAAATGACGCGCGCGAAATCTCTATTTATGTGCGACGCAAGGACGCTGAGCTTCCTGGCGCAACGGTAGAGACAGTTAATGGTTGCGCCTTACACGTTACGGCCATCAACAAGTTTGAGATCGCCGGCTTTCAATCTCAAAAGTACACCGTGCTCGTGGTGAGCGATCTCCCACGAACAGAGAGTTTGCTTATCGCGAGAAATGCAGCGTTGAGCCTCTCATAGATATGAGCTGAAATTCAGGGAAGAAAGAATTATGGCTGGAGTTCAAACAGGAGGCCCTAGCGACAGACGCGAGCAAATGGTTATAAGAGGGAAACAAAGCGAACGACCGGCCACCCGATCTTGGCTACTACATCGCATACTTATCGGCTTAGCTTTCTCACTTCCCGTAACAGCTCAACAAACGATTAAGCCAATTCCACCTTCACCTCCTGGCAAGTTGGTTGACATAGGCGATCACCGATTGCACGTCAACTGCACAGGTAAAGGTAAACCAACCATCGTCATGGAATCTGGGGCCGGTGATTTTTCTTTTGATTGGAGTTTGGTCCAGCCAGCGGTCGCCAAATTCGCGCGCGTATGCACCTATGATCGAGCCGGATATGCCTGGAGTGAAGCTGGTCCGACACCTCGCACGATGCAGCAGATTGTTTACGAATTGCACACCGGACTGAATAACGCAGGGATCAAGTCGCCATATGTGCTTGTCGGTCACTCGCTCGGCGGATTAATAGTGCGTTTGTATGCCAATCAGTATCCGAAAGAAATTGCCGGGATGGTTTTGGTCGATAGCTCGCACGAGGATCAGTCGATTGTGATTGTGGATAGAACGACGAAGAAAGAGAAAGTCGTACATTGGAGGGAACTAGCGAGCGGCAGAACTATTCCGCCCGTCAAAACCACTCTGCCGAGACCGGCCGTTCCAAATGCTTCTCAACGCGCAACAAGATCAAGCCAATCAGCGTTGGATGCTCCATACGATAAGCTGCCTCTGAAAGAGCAACAAATGCATCTCTGGGCAATGTCTCAACCAAGCTATGAAGAAGCTGGTAGCAGTGAAACTTTTGAATTTCTCGCAGATGAGTTAGCCCGGATATATTCTGAAAGAAGCACCCGTAAGTACTCGTTAGGTGACATACCTTTGATTGTGTTGACGCGCGGGATCGCCGGTGAAGATGAGCAAGCCAACAGGCGACTGTTTGAAGAGCATGACCGGCTGCAGGTTGATCTATTGTCTTTATCAACCAACAGCAAACAGATAATTGCTAAACATAGTGGGCATCACGTTCAACTTGAAGAGCCGGCATTAGTGATAGACGCTATCAAAGAAGTAGTTAACGCAGTTCGGCGTAAAACGAAGTTACGCTAAATCAACCCCGCGCAACCGAACAAATCGCAGCGGAGCGCATCTGCGAGCGTGTTTTGTAAACTTTGAGTTGAATGTGATCGCTGCGCCCGGTCTACACTTGCTCTGACGTTCGGTCCGTGAAGGCGGCGGTACGGCGCAATGTAGGGCCCCTCGTTAGAACGGATTCCCTCTGATGAAACAAAAACGAATCTTCTTACTGTTGGCAGTACTCATCTGTACCGTGAGCGCCGCGGGACAGGGTATAACCGCCGCTGTCCCTCACATAGATGTGGCTTGCCGCAATACTTTATGCCAACAGTTACATTGATGTTCCTGTGCGCAGATGAGCCGGCTTTGCGTGTCCCCAAAGATGTCTGACGTTGTTTGCCAAGAACATCGCTCGGAGAGAATTCCAATGAATTGTCCACTGTAAGAATTCGAAGAGCTTTCCACAGTATTTCGGTAGTGTTTTTGATCTCGGCGCACGGTCGAAGATCGAAAGTAATCCCAGATAAGCCAGGTGAGCAGTCTGACTCCATCGAACTACCAAGACCGCGCGGGCCGAAAATTCTTCGGTCCCGGGATGATCGTTGTTGTGGCGATCGCCCTTGGCAGTTCGGAAAAGATGACGAAGTGGCCGCCCGGCTCTTTCGCCACAACTTCTTTCGCCCCATAGGGCGTCTTATGTAGGCCTTGTACGATCTCAGCGCCCTTGAGCGCGTCAATGACTGTATTGATGTCCGCCACATCCATAAAGATGAATGACGGGCCTTGGTCGACAGCCTTTTTCAAGGGATCAACTGCATCGTTCATACCCTGATATGTCTGGTACATCAGTTCGACGCTACCATTGTCGAGCGCGGCGAAGCCGATGTGATCGCCTTCGGGCACTTGGATCGTCATTTTAAATCCAAGGCGCTCCGTCCAAAAGTTGACGCTTGGTTCGACGCGCTTGACGTGTAGAATCGGCGTCGATTTATTAATCATAATTGTCTTCTCCTTTGCCGAACTGGCGGTAGAAATTGCAGTCGCGACCGACAAAAGCACGAGCGTTATTGCCAGGATCGGTTTGGCGCTGAGCTTCATAGTGACGTCCTTATCTGGTTCTGTGTCCTCTCTAGTCTAACTTGGACTAGCGGTGCTATAATAGGCGGCATGACTAGCCCTGTCTATAATAGGCGGCATGACTAGGCCTGTCAAGCACAAAAGCAAATCGCGCCCAAACAGCCTTGAGCCGGGCAATCAAACGAGGCTAACGATTCCTGATCTAGTAATTCTGAGCTTGTTGGCCGAACGCCCGATGCACGGCTATGAAGTGAATGCGACGCTTGAGGATCGGAAGATACGCGATTGGGCGCCTGTGTCACGGCCACAAATTTATTACTCGCTGGATAAATTGGCGAAGCTGCGACTTATCCGCGTGACTTCTGAAAATTCACCATCAGCCGGCCCTGAGCGACGCGTGTTGGAAACGACGGCGGTGGGCAAAGAGCGCCTCGCCGATGCGTTGGAAGGAAAAAGCTGGGTTAACCAAAAAGTTCATCAGGCTTTTCTTATATGGCTGGCCTTGTCCTGGCGGGCGCGGCCACGCACATTTCGGAAGCAGTTAAACGCCCGCAAGAAATTCATCGAAGAAAAACTGGCCGGGGAGCGCGCGACGCTCGCGGCTGTGCTGACCGAAGTCGGGCATCCGTATCATGAAGCAGTTTGGATGTTGCAATTAATGATCGACCAACTGAAGGCTGAACTTCGTTGGGTCGAACGGATTCTTAGCGAGGCCGACAAGCGGGCGCCAGCGCGTCATTCCCCGCATTGATCCTCAGTAGGACGCACAAGAAATATTCAAACGGTAATGAAAGATCTTGACTCTCCCGCCACGGAAAGACTCTAAACTACAACAGGCGTTCAGAGTACAAGCTTTAGCTTGCGTGTTTGAGCAAACCGCAACCTAAAGGTTGATGTTACTCTAAGCACGTGTGCGGCGGCTGAATTCCTGCCCGGCAGCCCT
>QHXG01000362.1:4812-10922 GCA_003222845.1 Acidobacteriota bacterium
CCGCTCCAACCACGGCCCTGATCGTCGGTGAACTTCCATCGGATCTTCGAGCCGTTCGCGCTCGCAGCGCTTAACACTGGCGCGCCGCGCATGTGGGAAAGGGGTTTGTACATGCCGCCCACGGCTGTATGCGCAGCGATGCGCTCGCGAAGCAGCGCTACAATCTCAACGGAAGATCTTGGCTGCGACACGAGGAACTTGGTCTCCCAACGATCTGTGTCTCCTTCGTAGGAGATAATTTTCGCTTCCGCGCCTTTGAGTTTCGCGGGCAGATATTTATCGGCCATCGAGCTGCGTGCCCATTTCGCACCAGGATCCCATCGGTACTCCATACCCAAAGCAACACGTTGGGCCTCACCCCTACCGAGCATTTTGGAAACCAGATGAATCGCGCCATCAATGCCCGAAGAGAGACCGCCGGTGGTGATAATTTTTCCGTTATCGACGTACCTGGCGCCATAAACAGGTGTCGTGTTCGGAAAACCAGCCAGATCTTCGATCATCCCGGAAGTACACGTCGCTTTCTGCCCCGAGAGTAATCCTGCTTGCCCGAGCAGGAATGCGCCAGTGCACACCGACATCACGTAGTTGACCTCTTTCGCTTTAGTTTGAATCCAGCCGATGAGCTTGTCATTTTTTGAAAATGGGACTCCGCCGCCACCCGGCACCAGCAGGATATCCGCTTTCGGAGCGTTGTCGAAGGTGTAATCGGGAATCATCTTTTGCCCGAACACCACGATCAGCGGTTCCGGATTTTCCGCCACCGTATGGACCAGGAAACCAGCAGTACCGAAGACCTCCCACGGTCCCGCGAAGTCGATAAGCTCGGCGCCATTGAAGACGAGAATGGCAACTTTGGGAGGACCGCCCTCGCCGTCCAACGGGACCAAAGTCATATTGCAGTTCGGACAAGTGCCAGGCTTATCGAAGGTGAGTTTGTCGCAAGGTAAGCCGCACGGCGGGCAGACGTAAACTTTCGCGCTTGCGACCGCATTAGCATGAGCTTCGAAAGCCGACGTACTGAATCCGAGCGTGTTCATGCAGCTCGCGGCGATAACTGCGCCCGCGCTGCTTTGCATGAAACTTCTTCGAGTCAGTCCTTCCTGGGCTCTTAACTTCGATTTGTCTTTCATCGTGGTACTCCATTTCGGCCGAAGGCGAAGTGCTTGCGATAACTACCGGGCTTCACGCCAAAGCGTCGTTCAAACGCCCGACTAAAAGCGTCGGCGCTGCTGAAGCCAACTGATGCAGCCACAGTCTCAATTGTGTTGTTTGCCGCGCTGAGACGCTGACGCGCTTCGTTCAGCCGTAACTCTTCAACAAACGCGGCTGGAGTGGTGGCGAAGCGATCTTTGAAGCGACGGCTGAAATGCCGCGATCCGAGACACGCCCGCTTTGCTAATGATTCTAAAGACAAGTCGCAATGCAGATGGCCCTGCATCCAGACGGCAAGGTCCGCGAAGCGGTCGGTTGATTTACTTTGAAACTGCAAAGGCTCTGAGTATTGCTCCTGACCTCCAGGCCTTTTGAGATACACGACCAAATCGCGCGCTACCGCGAGAGCCGCGGCGGCGCCGTAGTCTTCTTCGATCAGCGCCAGCGAGAGATCAATGCCTGCCGTAATGCCCGCAGACGTGTAGAAAGGACCATCCTTTAAGAACAGAGCATTGGCATTTACTCGCAGCTTTGGGAAACTCTTTGACAGGTCCTGGGCAAAGCGCCAATGCGTGGTTACCTTGCGGCCATCCAGCAGTCCGGTCGGTGCGAGTCCGTAGATACCGGTACAAACAGAAGCGATTCTGCGGATGCGTGCAGCACGCAGCTTTATCCATTCAGAAATCTTCGCTCTTATCTGGGGATTAACCCGCAAGCTCCTGCCGCCCGGCACGATGAGTGTGTCAAGCGCAGGAGCCGTTTTCATCGAACAGTGCGGTTTAAGAGTTATTCCCGATTCCGATACAAAAGGTTTGTCGCTTAGGCCGATAATGAATGTCTCGTAACACACATCATCCGAACCATCGCGTTCGTCGAGTCTCGCCGCCATGAACGCATCGACAGGTCCCACGATGTCCAGCGTCTGAACATCGTCGTAACCCAGAAAACCGATTCGTCGTGGATTCATTTGCCTACGTGCTAGCGATTCTAAACTCGGAGCATATAAGTCCGCCATGACTTTTATCCGACAATATCGGACTTAGTACTGAGAATGAACTTAGTTAGATTGCATCACTCAAAGTCATATTCGAGTGTCATGGAGTATGGCGGTTGATGCCCAACAGCAAATTTCCCGTCCCCTCTCAGCCTGCGCAGGTCTCCGGTTCCAGAGCCCGGAACAACGACCAATGTAACCGTTGCTATCCCTTCTTTGAATGTGCCGCTGTGCTGAAGCACAAAGCTTCCGGAGCGACTACCAACACTGCCCACCACTCGCTCCAGACAGACGAAGCTGGCCGTGCCGTCGTCACGGTACATCATTAAGCACTCAAGCTTTCCTTCTCCCGTGATGTCTCCTTGATAAGACTTGATCACGCTACCGCGGATAAGCTTCGGCGTACCGTCCATCTCGTTGTAGGGTTTTTCGTCCCAAGACTTTATGCCGAATGTGGCCTTTGCATGTTTCCGCATACTTGTTGTCTCCTGTGCGACCTGAGTCTTTTGATTGGCATCCTTTGTCTTCACTTGCGTGAGCGCAACGGCAAAAGCCGTAGTAATTAACATGACAATTGAAATAATTCCCATACCGGGCTTGTCCTTTCCAATTGATTGCTAGATTAACCGTCCAACGGTTGATTTGACGGGACGCGCGGCGACTACATTCAACCTTCGTTTCAATCAATAAAAGTTACGAAACACTCAACCCGCGCTCGCGTCTAACGAGGGAAGATGATCTGTATCATCATCAGGGCTGCGCAGTCCCTTTGTTCGAAGCCCTACTCATCCGAGATAGGGAAAGAGCAACTCATTGCCGTCGGGATCGTCGATCTGGATCACCTCATAACCCCATCACGATTTCTTGCTAGGAATCGAGTTCCGTCAAACACCATCCAAGCGCCAACGAACACTGCGATTAGAATGAGTGTGGCTCTCACAAACACGACACACAGACTCCAGGTATCTGACCAGGTCGGCAGGTCTTTCCACTTACTCACCCCAGATAGTGACCTCGTTTCCGTCGGGATCCTTAATAGTGAAAAAGTGGCCATATGCTTCGTTCTCTTCCCGGATCGGCACCAACCCTCGGCTTCTGAGATCGGTGGTGTATGATCGGAAATCCGAGACTCGGAAGGTTATCGAGATGTTTGGCGTTCCTACTTTAGCTCCCGCCGGAAGGGGATGAATTCCGAGGTTGAAATCGCCTGATTTCGTACTGAACGAGCCGTAATAGAGCCCGTGATATTCGGAACTGGCATCGAGCCCAAGTTTTTCGGTATACCAACCAGCTAATGCTTTCGGATTAGCAGAATTGATCGTGATTGCTCCAACATATTGAAGCCTGGGGTCGGATTTTCTTGTTTGGGCCCAGGTAACTGTCGCGACCACGAAAAGCAGCATGCCAATGATCCATTTCGACATAAGGAACCTCCTCAAAAGTTCGTGACTTCGGACTCTCCATATGAACGACATATGTTTCGTCCGTCGAATGTCAGAGTTTACGCGGCGGCGCGAATCAAAACGCCGCACCAAGCAATCTGCAAGAGACGCTTCCGCCGCTCGCGTCCAACGACTTTGTCGCATCTTTGACAGAAGCCCATCTCAAGTTTTTAAGTTGCCACCCACCGCTCCACCTCATTGAAATCTCTTGTAAATTCTCATTAATGGCGCCCACGGAGAGCAGTTCGCGCGCGGCTGAATGCGACTCGTTTGCTATCACCGAGACTTGCTTTCACATCCGGGGACACTCCTCGTTCCCAGTTTGTTCCTGATTTCGGCTCTAGCACTCGGGTCTCTGAAATAAAGGCTTGAAAATGAGACGTAATGGGTTCCAATCTACCCGGATTAGCCGCACCCGCGGTGCGTTGGCCTACTATTTCTGCCCGACCTTGCTGTTGCAGGAAAAACGCGAGTCCCTCGCCTGCCGAGAATGTCGCCGGCGACACGATCACTGCTATCGGCCCGGCAAATCTCGACGGCGTGCTGGGAGTCCGGATCGTAGTAAGAACTACGCCCTTTCTATCTACGAGTTTCGCGATTTCCTTGTCGGGTCCCAGGAGGTAACCGGCTACGAGCGCCACAGTGTCGGGGTTGCCACCACCATTCTTACTCAAATCCAAAACCAAGGCCTCCGCATCCGATACCAACTGAAAAGCGCATTCGAATTCAGCTTTCGAATCAGAAAGACGGGTGAAGCTGTCTATGCGGAGGTATGCGAGACCTCCTGAGAAAAGCTCAATGCTCTTAACGTCGTTATGTTTCTTGGGATGTCCGGATTTGCTTTGTGACTGATCGGCCCCGGGTGATGAGGGAGCGTACGAGAGCGTGAGCTGTTTGTCTTTTGAAACGTTCTGAACCAATCGCGTGAAAGATTGCGCTAATGTTCGGGGAGATTCGATTGCCAATAAGCGAGTTTTCGATATCTCAAGTGCAGTTGCTACTTTCTCGCCGATAATCGGGTCGATATATAACACTCGCGTCCGGCGCTGAAACTCTTCGAGAGCCTCACGTTTTTCTGAAGTAAGACGTTCAACTTGAGGATTCGACCCTGGCTCGTTTAATGTTTGCGCAACTAGGGTCGTTAGTCAGGAAACCAAGCTTGTTCTGAAGTTCATTCGCCTTTGCCTGACTGACCAACCATTTCCAATCCAAATCCGGATACTGCAATAAGACCCAAGGCAGCGCTTCGGCTAACCGCGATTCAAGATTTGCTACCTGTAACGCGGACAGCACAACTTCAGCCGGATTCCTCTTACTACAGGCCGTTAGATAAGAAAAACCTGGATAGCCGAGCGCCGCAAGATCAGACGCCAACCTGTCGTTCTCTACGGATTGAGTATTGCATTTCATAGGTATCCCGTTAATTTGTCTCCAGTGTAAAAGGAACGAGGGGTGACAAGAAATGAAGAGACACTTCGAGCACGGTGTTTCCACCGCTGGAGTAGTCCGCGTCCACTTGGCCCGACTGCGGAGATGTAGGCCTTTTGGCATTCACCCTATGATCAAAATGGCGACAAAATCGGTGAGAGATTTCACACATCGGATTCGATGCGGGCAGGGTTCGAACCTGCTTATGCCATGTACTCCACACCAGCATTCGCCATTACATCTAAAGGCCGACAAGAAATCATCGAGACGGTTCATTTCCAGTAAATGTAGTCACGACAGCATTCGGCCCACGATTAAAGTTTTTCAGTTCCGAGTTTCGAAGTCATTAAGACGCCGAAACTCGGAACTTGTTTCCAACACCACCGACTCGATCACACCGATCCAGTGGTCAGCGTTTAGTTCACCGCGTGCGAATTCCGAGATCACTTCAAAGACGTGATCCGAGAATCCGCCAACGTTGAGAATGTCCTCACGCTCAACAGCCTGTACCGTGCGATAAGGCTGCACGTCGATACAAGCCAGACGAGCGTTCGGATTGCGCTGCTTGAACGCATTCCACTCCCTCATCGTTGCGGTGCCGCGGCCTCCACCGGCGTCAACCCACGACTCGTAATCCGAAACAAAGACTACGAGATCGCCCTTGGCCTTGCGGCGGTTGAGCAGTGCCAGCGGAGCGCTACAGTTGGTTCCACCTCCACCAACCGAAGCCAGCTTGGCGGCGTTGGTCATCACGCTGTCGCGCGAGTTCAGGTTGACCTTCACCACGTCACACTCGAACGGCAGCACTTCAACGCGCGGGTTCTTGCGCAGCACTGCCGCGGCCACCAGAGCCGCCACATCAATACAACGCACCGATGTGGTTGCGCCCTTGCGGTAGCCGGTTACCGGCGACGACATCGAACCCGAGACGTCGGGACAGACATAAACCTTTCCGTCGATCGAAGGTACGTTCGCGATGGCGATCTCCATTGCATCCTGAAGCGCATCGCAGACTTCCTTAGGAATGTCGGCATTCGCATTGGCCATTGTGTAAGCGACCATTAGCTGGTACGGAAACACACGGGCCTTCG